>JANNKS010000624.1:0-4904 GCA_031396425.1 Rhizobacter sp.
GGGCGCCGAGCGCATCGCCGAGGTTGGCGCGCGCTTCACGCTGGACGCGATGCCTGGCAAACAGATGGCGATCGACGCCGACCTGAACGCCGGCCTGATCGATGAAAAGGAAGCCAAACGCCGCCGCTCGGAGGTGGGCGAAGAGGCCGACTTCTTCGGTTCGATGGACGGCGCGTCGAAATTCGTGCGCGGTGACGCGATGGCGGGGCTGCTGATCCTGGCCATCAACGTGGTCGGCGGCTTCATCATCGGCATGGCGCAGCACGGCCTGTCCGCTTCGGAAGCGGCGAACAGCTACATCCTGCTCGCGGTCGGTGACGCGCTGGTGGCGCAGATTCCGGGCATGCTGATTTCGGTGGCGGCGGCGATGGTGGTGTCGCGTGTCGGCAAGGAACTCGACGTCGGTCAGCAGATCGCCAAACAGGTGTTCGACTCGCCACGGTCGCTGGCCATCACGGCCGGCGTGATCGGCCTGCTGGGCGTGATTCCGGGCATGCCGCATGTGGTGTTCGGCCTGATTGCCAGCGCCCTGGGCTATGCGGCCTGGTGGATGCGCGAGCGCAACCGTCGCGCCAAGGCGGCGCCACCCACCCCGGTTGCGCTGAATCCGGCGGGCAACGAGGCGAGCTGGGACGATCTGGTGCCGGTGGACACGCTCGGCCTGGAGGTGGGTTACCGGCTCATCGCGCTGGTCGACAAATCGCGCGAGGGCGACCTGCTGTCGCGCATCAAGGGGGTACGCAAGAAATTCGCGCAGGACGTCGGCTTCCTGCCGCCGCCGGTGCACATCCGCGACAACCTCGAGCTCAAGCCCAGCACCTACCGGCTGACCTTGCGCGGCGCCGTGGTCGGCGAAGCCGAGGCGTTTGCGGGCATGTTCCTGGCCATCAACCCGGGCCATGCAACGCAGCGCCTGATCGGCTCCGCGACGACCGACCCCGCTTTTGGCCTGCCGGCGGTGTGGATTGAAGAGGCGCAGCGGGAAGTGGCCCAAATGGCCGGATTTACGGTTGTTGATTGCTCGACCGTGGTGGCGACCCATCTCTCACACTTGATGCAGCTCCATGC
This sequence comes from Rhizobacter sp., assembly GCA_031396425.1. Lineage (GTDB taxonomy): Bacteria > Pseudomonadota > Gammaproteobacteria > Burkholderiales > Burkholderiaceae_C > JAEMQF01. The sequence goes on from JANNKS010000624.1 coordinate 1,069, forward strand.
GGCCAAGTTGCTCGGCCGCTCGGAAACCCAGCAACTGGTGGAACACGTGACAAAACTGGCACCCAAACTGATCGAAGACGTGGTTCCCAAGATGGTGGGCATCGCGACGTTGCAGAAGGTGCTGCAGTTGCTGCTCGAAGAAGGCGTGCACATCCGCGACATGCGATCGATCGTGGAAAGCCTGGCCGAGCACGCTGCCACCGTCACCGACCCGGGCGAACTGGCGCGGCGCATCCGCGTGCACCTGTCGTCCAGCATCGTGCAGCAGATTTACGGGCCGGTGCGCGAGCTCGACGTGATCGCCCTCGCCCCCGACCTGGAGCGTCTGGTGGCTCAGGCCTTCAATTCGCCGCACGGCGCAGCGCTCGACCCCGGTGTGGCCGAAACGCTGACGCGCAGCGCCGCCGAGTCGGCACGCCGCCAGGAAGACATGGGCCACCCGGCCTGCCTGCTGGTGCCCGACATCCTGCGCACCCCGATGGCGCGTCTGCTCAAGCGCGCCGCACCGCGGCTGCGCGTGCTGAGCCACAGCGAAATTCCTGAAACGCATTCGATCCGGATTGGCTCCGTGATAGGGGGAACGGCATGAACGGCATGAACGGCATGAACGTCAAGAGATTCACGGCGCGCACCGCACGCGAGGCCCTGGCGAATGTGCGCCAGGCTTTTGGCGAAGAGGCGGTGGTGCTCTCGACCAAGCCTTGCGCCGAGGGCGTCGAGGTGCTCGCGATGGCGCCTGAGGGCATCGCGCAGATCGAGCAGGTCGCTGCGGGTCTCGCCGCGCGCAGCCCGGGCTCCGCGACGCCGGACCGCCAGGAAGCGCATAGCGCGTCGAGCCCGGCTGCCTTGGCCGCGCCCGCGGCAACGCAAGTTGTCTCGGCTTCGAACGTGACGCAGGACGTCGGCCAACTCGGCATGAGCACGATGTCGTTCCAGAGTTATGTGCGCGAGCGCATGCTCAAGCGCCGCGAAGCGGCCTTGCGCGACGAAGCGAGCGAGGCGCTGGCGGCTCGCACCCAGGCGGCCCAGACCCTTCAATCCGCACACCCGAGCCCCGCAATGCTGCCCGCTCAGGCAGCACCGACGGTCGCGGCGAAAACGATGGCGGCAGGCGCTGCGGCGCCCGGCATCCCGACCAACGCGGTGCCGCGCGCACTCGGCGCTGCGACGCCGGCGCTCAACGTGGCACAAATCGACCCGGCCCTGTTCAACCCGATGCCCGAACGCATCGCGACGCGTGACGAGCCGCGTCCCGCAACGCCCTCGCTGCCCGGCGTCGGCTTTCCTTCGCCGGCCCGCGCCCAGGCGGCAGCGCTCGCCGACCCGGCCGCGACCCAGCGCGACCAGCAGGCCATGATGGCCGAGCTGCGCCAGATGAAGGGCCTGATCGAAGACCGTTTCGGTGCGCTCGCCTTCATGGACAAGCTGCAGCGTCACCCGGCGCACGCGCGGCTGACGCAGAAACTGCTCGATTGCGGCTTCTCGGCGGCGCTGATCCGCAAGCTGGCCGACCACATGCAGCCTGCGGTGGCCGACGAAACCGAATGGGTCACCAGCGTGCTGGAACGCAACCTGGTCACCGGTGAACACGAGCCCGCGCTCGAAGACCAGGGCGGCGTGTACGCGCTGATCGGTGCTACCGGCGTGGGCAAGACCACCAGCACCGCCAAGCTGGCGGCCGCATTCGCCGCCAAGCATGGTGCCACCCACCTCGGGCTGATCACGCTCGATGCGTATCGCGTCGGCGCCCACGAGCAGCTGCGTGCCTATGGCCGCATCCTGGGCGTGCCGGTGCACACCGCGCACGACAAGGCGTCGCTCGAAGACCTGCTCGAGCTGCTGGCAGGCAAGACGATGGTGCTGATCGACACCGCCGGCATGGCGCAGCGCGATGCGCGCACCGCCGAGCTGCTCGACATGCTCGACCACCCGTCGATCAACAAGCTGCTGGTGCTGAACTGCGCGTCTCAGGGTGAGACGCTCGAAGACGTGATCGTTTCGTACCGCGGCGCGCAGGCGCGCGGCGTGGTGTTGTCGAAGATGGACGAAGCGGTCAAGCTGGCACCCGTGCTGGACGCCGTGATCCGCCACCGCCTCAGTGTGCTGGGTGTGGCGAACGGTCAGCGTGTGCCGGAAGACTGGCACCGCCTGCCTGCCCAGGTGCTGGTGCACCGGGCGCTGCGCACGGCGGCGTGGAGCGCGTTCCGCGTCGAAGCTGATGACGTACCGCTGATCTTCTCCGCACCACGCGTGCAGGCCCCCTTCAGCAGCGCTGTCGCCATGGCCCATGCATGACCTGCCCATGCGTGACATGCCCATGAATTCGTTCCCCGCGGCCCGCCTGCCGATCGACCAGGCGCACGGTCTGCGGCGCTTGTATTCCGGTCAGCGCGTGCGCTTCGTGCCGGTGGTGTCGAACCCGCACATCCTGGTCGGGGGCCTGCTGCTCGAGCGCCTGTGCGCTGCGTTCGGCGTGCATGGCGCACGCACGCTGGTGATTGACGCCAGCGAGAGCGCGGTGCTGGCCGATTCTTCGGTGCTGACCGACGTGGGCGGGCACATCGAAGCGCTGTCGCACCAGGTGGCCTATCTGGCTGCGCGCGGCCTGCCGGCACGCTGCATCGATTCGGACGGCTTCACGTCGGCGTTCCTCGACCTGGTCGGCGATGCCGCCGGTGAGATCGACGTGGTGCTGGTGCACGCCCCGGCCGCCGACCTGTGCCGCATGTTCTCGCAACACGATTTGCGCCATGCCGCACGGCGCGAGGCCTATCCGCTGCTGCTGTGCGACGACCGCCCGGCGAGCGTGACGCATGCCTACGGCGCGCTGAAACTGCTGGCGCAGCGCGCCGAGCTGATCGTGCACGACGTGCTGCTCGGTGCTTCGGCGCACTCACCGCGCGCGGCGCGCATCGGCGATCAACTGGCCGCTTGCGCGGAACTCTATCTGCACGCCACGGTGCGGTTCGCCCTGTGCATCGACCCGGCGGACGACGTGGACGAGGCGGTGACCCCCGAGCTGAGCCGCTGGGCGCAGCAGTGGCTGGGCGCGGGCGGCCGGGCTGGCGCGCAGCCTCACCCCACCGCAGCGGCGCAGCACGACGCGCACGCCCTGAACTGATTTTCTGGAGCGAGAACAAGATGTACACCGCCAAAGGCAAGCTTGACGTGAACTCCATGCTCAAGCAATACAGCCCGCTGGTGCGCCGCTTGGCGCACCAGATGCTGGCCAAGCTGCCCGCCAACGTGGAGCTGGACGATCTGGTGCAGGTCGGCATGATCGGCCTGACCGATGCGTTGTCGCGTTTCGATACCGCCCAGGGGGTGCAGTTCGAGACCTTCGCGACCCAGCGCATCCGCGGCGCGATGCTCGACGAGCTGCGCGGCACCGACTACCTGTCGCGCGGCACGCGCAAGCAGCAGCGCGCCATCGAGGCCGCGGTGCATCGGCTCGAACAGCGCCAGGGCCGCGCGCCGGTGGAGAGCGAAATTGCGCGCGAGATGGGCCTGTCGCTGGCCGACTACCAGGACCTGCTGGGCCGGGTGCGCGGCACGCAGCTCGTCTACCTGGAAGACATGACCGGATCGGGCGGCGACGACGACTTCCTCGACCGCCACATCGGCGACGAAGAACTCAACCCGCTGATGAAGCTGCAGGACCAGCGCATGCGCGAGGCGCTCATCGAGGCCATCAAGCTGCTGCCCGAGCGCGAGCAATACGTGATGAGCATGTACTACGAACACGACATGAATCTGAAAGAGATTGCCGCGGTGCTCGAAGTCACCGAGTCGCGTGCGAGACACAATGCCCCGGTCGGGAACGCTTCCCACATACA
>JANNKS010000656.1:0-7633 GCA_031396425.1 Rhizobacter sp.
GCGAAAAAAGTCAAAACGGAAGAAGAGCATAGATGGATGCCGTAACAAAAATTATCCCTTTTTATGGCAGGGAAATTAAATTAAGAATTGGCACGTTTGCCCCTCAAGCTGGAGGCTCAGTATTAGTCCAGTGTGGGGAAACCGCGATATTAGTCACAGCGCCGGGCCGGTGACACGCTGGACGATGACGAATTCTTCCTCGTCGCTAGGGTAATCGACCAGCACCTTCATCATGAAGCGGTCCACCTGCGCCTCGGGCAGCGGATACGTGCCCTCGGTCTCGATCGGGTTCTGCGTGGCCATCACCAGGAACGGCGCCGGCACCTTGTGCGTTTCGCCGGCGATCGTCACCTGCCGCTCCTGCATCACTTCCAGCAGCGCGCTCTGCACCTTGGCCGGCGCGCGGTTGATTTCATCGGCCAGCAGCAGGTTGGTGAACACCGGCCCGAGCGAGGTCGAGAACTCGCCCGTCTTCTGGCTGTAGATGCGTGTTCCCACCAGGTCGGCGGGCACCAGGTCGGGGGTGAACTGGATGCGCTTGAAGCTGCCCCGCAGGGTTGCGGCCAGCGTCTTGATCGTGAGCGTTTTCGCCAGGCCGGGCACGCCCTCGACGAGCAGGTGGCCCTGCGCGAGCAGCGCCACCATCACGCGTTCGAGAAATCGGTCCTGGCCGACGACGACTCGTTTGACTTCATAGAGCACGTTCTCCATCAGGGTGGAGGCGTGGGCGTGGCTTTGGCCGTTCAGGCTGGTGGGGTGGTCCATGGAATGCTGGGTTCAGAAAGGGGGCATGCCGGCGGCGTTTGCGGCGTTTTCGATCGGCACGGCGAAACCGATGCCGATGAACACGCGCTGCCGCGACGGATTGAGGATGGCGGTGACGATGCCCACCACCGAACCATCCATCGTGACCAACGGCCCGCCCGAATTGCCCGGGTTGGCCGCCGCGTCGAACTGGATCAGGTTGGTGAGCACCCGTTCGCCTTCGGGCGAGCGGAATTCGCGTTTCAGGCCGGAGACCACGCCCGACGACACCGACGGGCCGATGCCGAACGGGAAGCCGACCGCGATGACATGTTCGCCCGGCGCCAGGTCGGCGGTGGAGCGCATCGTCGCGGCGGGCAGATCGTCGGGGATGCTCTTGGCCTTCAGCACCGCCAGGTCGTGTTCGGCGTAGACGCCGGTGATTTCGGCGTCCGATTCGAGACCGGTCGAGAACGTCACCTTGATGCGCTTGGCGCCGGCGACGACGTGCAGGTTGGTCAGGATGATGCCGCTGTCGACGATCACCACGCCGCTGCCGATGCCGCGGTGGTCGCGGTCGTCAGAGCCATCGTCCATGTTGTTGCTCTGGCCGACGACGCGCACCAGCGACGGCAGGATCGCGTCGTAGGCGCGCGCCTCGGCCGCGGCGAGCGGTTTGTCTTCGAGCGAAGCGCGCACGGCAGCGTCGATCTGGTCGAGTGTCAGCGGCGGGGCCTGGCGTTTGAGGGAGACCTGGAACGCCAGCACCAGCAGCACCAGCAGCGCGAGCGACCCCGCCCACAGGCGCCGTTCATGACGGATCGCGAACTGCCGCGCCCGGGCACGCAGGGTGGGGCGCGGTGGCTCGAGCGCGGCATTCGCCGCGGCAGCCGGCACCGCCAGGGTGTGCCGCGGCGAGCGGCTGTACAGAGGTGCCTTTTTCATAGCCTGCATCCTGCCTGGTGCATGCACCGTCACCCGGGTGGACAACGGCGATTCGAACGTACGGTAGCACGGCGGCGCCGTCCTGTCATAGCGCCCGTTCGCGGGTGCGCTCAGGCTCAGCGCTGCCCGGCCGAGCGGGCCGGCCGGGCTGCTGCATGATGGCGCCATGTGGATCGACACCCATTGCCACCTCGACGCCGCCGAATTCGACGCCGACCGCGCCGGCGTGATCGAGCGTGCCAGGCGTGCCGGGGTGGCCCAGATCGTGCTGCCGGCGGTGGAGCCAGCCAACTTCGACACCGTACGGGCGCTCGCGCACAGCCAGGCCTACTGCTACGCGCTGGGCATCCACCCGCTTTGTGTCGATCGCAATCCCGACACCGCGCTGCGTGCCTTGCACGACGCCCTCACCGCCCACGCGGCCGACCCGCGCCTGGTGGCGGTGGGTGAAATTGGCCTGGACCACTTCGTTGCGGGCCTGGACCCCGCGCGCCAGGCGCACTTCTATATCGAGCAGCTTCGTCTGGCGAAGGCATTCGACCTGCCGGTGATCCTGCACGTGCGGCGCAGCGCTGACAGCTTGCTGAAGCAACTGCGCCGCTGGCCCGTGCGCGGCGGTCTGGCGCACGCCTTCAATGGCAGTGAGCAGCAGGCGCGGGCATTCATCGACCTGGGCTTCAAGCTGGGCTTCGGCGGCGCGCTGACCTACGATCGGGCGCTGCAGATTCGGCGTCTGGCGGTGGTGTTGCCGCTGGAGAGCCTGGTGCTGGAGACCGACGCGCCCGACATCCCGCCACACTGGCTCTACCGAACCGCGGCGCAGCGTGCGACGGGCGAAACTTCGCGCAATGAGCCGGGAGAACTGCCGCGCATCGGCGCTGAACTCGCGGCGCTGCGCGGGCTGTCGGCATCCGAACTGGCGCGAGCCACGTCGGTGAATGCGGCCCAGGCCCTGCCGCGCCTGGCCGCCGCCGTGGCGTTCGGTGCTGGGGCCGGGCCGCTCTGATGGCCCGGGCGTCGCGGCCCGCAGGGCAAGGGCCGGGCGCGCCGCGCCTGGTTGGCCTCGGGCCCGTGCTTGCGCGCAACACCCGGCTCGTCGTGCTGGGCAGCTTTCCTGGCGTCGCGTCGCTCGCAGCGCAGCAGTACTACGCGCATCCGCGCAACCAGTTCTGGCCGCTGCTGTCGGCGCTGTGGGGCCTCGACATGCTCGCGCTGCCCTACGCACAACGGCTCGCGCAGCTGCGCCAGCGCGGCCTGGGACTGTGGGACGTCTATGCAACCTGCAGCCGCGTGGGCAGCCTGGACAGTGCCATTCAAGCACCGGAACTCAACGATCTGGCGAGCTTGCGTCGCGGCGCGTCGGCTTGGAGTGGCGTCGCCCACAATGGCGCCGAATCGGCACGTGCGTGCAAGCTCACCATGAGCCTGGGCGTGTCGGTGCACCGCCTGCCCTCCACCAGCCCCGCGAACGCGTCCTGGAGTTTCGAGCGCAAGCTCGCCGCCTGGCGCAGCGCTTTCGAACAACACGAACTGCTGTGATCACCCGCCACGCATGAAACGCGCCGCTTCAACCCAAAGCATCCCGCCCGCGACGATTTCAGAGGCCGACGGCGTGCGCTACCTGCATCTGGGCACGCCCTGGGTGCAGGGCGCGATGCGCACCGCGAAACCGCTGGCCATCGAGCTCGAATACGTGCAGCGCATGATGGTGTGGCTGCTGCTGCGCCAGGGCGCTGACCTCGGCAAGGGCCACGCGGTGCAGCTCGGCCTGGGTGCGGGTGCCATCACGCGCTTCTGCCACAGCCGGCTCAAGCTGCAGACCACCGTGGTGGAGCTCAATGCGTCGGTGATCAGTGCCTGCCATGCCTACTTCCACCTGCCGCGCGATTCGCCGCGCCTGGCCGTCGTCGAGCAGGACGCCGCCGACTTCGTCGCCGACCCTCGGCGCGCCGAGTCCGTGCAGGTTTTGTGTATCGATTTGTATGACCATGAGGCCGCTGCGCCGGTGCTCGACAGCGAGTCGTTCTATGCCGATTGCGCGCGCCTGCTCAGCGACGACGGCGTGCTCAGCGTGAACCTGTTCGGCCGCAACGCCAGTTTTGCCAGCAGTGCGCAGCGCATTGCCCAGGTCTTCGGTGCAGAACGCGTGCGTGCGATGCAACCGACCCGGGAGGGCAATTCGATCGTCGTGGCGCTGAAAAGCGGGGCCTTTCCCGCCCAGACCTTGCTTGCGGCGCGGGCGCAAAACATTGAAACTCGTTTTCACCTGCCGGCGCGCAAGTGGCTTCGTATGATCAGACCGCTGCCGTCGGCGACGCCCACGCCACCTGAGCCTGACATCGAATGAGTGCCATCGATCTTCCCGTTCGGCCCCCCGCCGCGCACAGCGGCGCCCTCGACTGGCGCGTGCTGCTCAAGTGGCTGCGTGAAGACGAAGTCATCAGCGGCGACGAGGCCGATCGCACCGAAAAGCGCTTCGCCGCGGGCAACAGCTCGCAGCACCCGATCGTTCGGCTCGGCAGCGCCGGGCTGCTGCGCAAGAGCAGCGGCAAGGCGCTCGACGCCGAACGCCTGACCGAATGGCTGGCCGGGCGGTGCCGAGTTCCGTACCTGCGGATCGATCCGTTGAAAGTGGACGTCGGCCGCGTGACCGATGTGATGTCGGTCAACTACGCCGAACGCCGCCACGCGTTGCCGGTGCAGTACGGGCTGACCGACGTGACGATCGCGACCTGCGAACCGTTCGACATTTCGTGGGTTGCCGAGATCGAATCGCACACCCGCAAGACCGTCAAGCTGGTGCTGTCCAGTCCGGGCGAGATCGCGCGCTACACGACCGAGTTCTACACGCTGTCGAAATCGGTGCGCGCAGCCGCCAAGACCGGTGACACGAACCCGATGGCGAGTTTCGAGCAACTCGTCGAACTCGGCCGCAGCAACAAGCAGCTCGACGCCAACGACCAGGGCGTCGTGCAGGTGGTCGACTGGCTATGGCAATACGCGTTCGACCAGCGCGCATCCGACATCCACCTCGAGCCGCGCCGCGACCTGAGCCTGATCCGCTTTCGCATTGACGGTGTGATGCACACGGTGTATCAGCTGCCGCCCGGCGTGATGAACGCGATGATCGCGCGCATCAAGGTGCTCGGTCGCATGGATGTGGTGGAACGCCGCCGGCCGCTGGACGGCCGCATCAAGACGCGCAACCCGGATGGCGACGAAGTGGAAATGCGTCTGTCGACGCTGCCCACCGCGTTCGGCGAAAAGATGGTGATGCGCATCTTCGACCCCGACACGGCGGTCAAGGAACTCGACGCGCTGGGCTTCGGCAGCCACGACGGCAAACGCTGGGAAGAGCTGGTGACGCGCCCGCACGGCATCATCCTGGTGACCGGCCCCACGGGTTCGGGCAAGACGACGACGCTGTATTCGACGTTGCGGCGCCTGGCCACCGACGAAGTGAACGTCTGCACGGTCGAAGATCCGATCGAAATGATCCAGCCCGCGTTCAACCAGACGCAGGTGCAGTCATCCATCGACCTCGGCTTCGCCGAAGGCCTGCGTGCGCTGATGCGGCAGGACCCGGACATCATCATGGTCGGTGAAATCCGCGATCTCGAAACTGCCGAGATGGCGATCCAGGCGGCGCTCACCGGCCACCTCGTCTTCAGCACGCTGCACACCAATGACGCGCCGTCGGCGATCACGCGCCTGATCGACCTGGGGGTGCCGCCCTACCTGATCGGTGCGTCGGTGATCGGCGTGCTGGCACAGCGCCTGGTGCGCACCCTGTGCGAGCATTGCAAGAAACCCGACGAGAGCGTGACGCGCGAAACACTGCTTGAAGTAATCAAACCCTGGCGCCTGAACGGCGGCATGCGGCCGTACAAGCCGGTGGGCTGCCTGGACTGCCGCATGACAGGCTTTCGCGGCCGCGCCGGCCTGTACGAACTGCTGACCATCAGCCATGCGGCACACGGCTGCATCCACCCGGTGCCCGACACCGGCAAGCTGCGCGCTCAGGCGCTGCTCGACGGCCTGCGCCCCTTGCGACTGGCCGGTGCGATGAAGATCGCCGAGGGTGTGACCACGATCGACGAGGTGCTTCGATCGACTCCGCAATGGGGCTGACGTCCGTGTAGCGATGTCAGCCTGGGCCGGCAGGTCGCTGGTTCGCTACGTGTAAACCAGACATGGCCCGGCGCATGCCGTGCCTAGAATCGACCTCGACACGGCGGACGTGCGAGGAGACACCCAAATGCATATCAAGAGCCAGCGCGACTTCTGGTCGGGGCTGATGTTTCTCATCGTCGGGGTGGGCTTTGCCGTTGGTGCCACCAACTATTCGATGGGCACTTCGGCGCGTCCGGGCGCGGGCTACTTCCCGCTTGGCCTGGGCGTTCTGACGGCGATCATGGGTGCCTTGATCCTGTTCAAATCGCTCACGATCGAAACCCAGGGCGGCGACCCGGTCGGCAAGTTCGCCTGGCGGCCGCTGATCGTGATCGTTCTCGCCATCACGGTATTCGGTTTGCTCCTGCCGCGCCTCGGCATGGTCCTGACGATCCCGATCCTGATCATCATCACTAGCCTCGCCGGTGACGAGTTTCGCTGGCGGGGAGTCTTGATCAGTTCGGTGGTGCTGACGGCTTTTTCCTGGTTGATCTTCATTGCAGGCCTGAAGTTGACGATTCCTCTGTGGCCCAGTTTCCTCGCCTCCTGAACCCGCACAACGACACAAGAAACTGGGGGAACCGCTCATGGAACTGCTCAACAACCTCGCGCTCGGCTTCGGTGTCGCTTTCACGCTCACGAACCTGCTCTACGCGTTCTTCGGTTGCATTCTCGGCACCCTGATCGGCGTGTTGCCCGGCCTGGGACCGGTGGCGACGATCGCAATGCTGCTGCCGTCGATCTACGCGCTCGACGCCACGCCGGCGCTGATCATGCTGGCCGGCATCTATTACGGCGCGCAGTACGGCGGCTCGACCACCGCGATCCTGATCAACGTGCCCGGCGAGTCGAGTTCGGTCGTGACTGCGATCGACGGCTACCAGATGGCGCGCCAGGGACGTGCCGGCGCGGCGCTCGCGGCGGCCGGCCTGGGTTCGTTTTTTGCGGGCTGCGTCGGCACCATCATCATTGCCGCCTTTGCCCCGCCACTCACCGAACTGGCCTTCAAGTTCGGCCCGGCGGAGTATTTCTCGTTGATGGTGCTGGGCCTGATTGGCGCGGTCGTTCTGGCGTCGGGCTCGTTGCTGAAGGCGATCGCGATGATCCTCCTCGGCCTGTTGCTGGCGCAGATCAACACGGATGTGATCTCCGGCACTGCGCGCTTCAGTTTCGACATTCCCGAGTTGACCGACGGCATCGGTTTCGTGACGATCGCGATGGGCGTGTTCGGCTTCGGCGAAATCATCGCCAACCTCGGCCAGCCCGCCGAGCACCGCGAGGTGTTCACGAAGGACGTGAAGGGCCTGTGGCCGACCAAGCAGGACTTCCACGACGCCTGGCCGTCCGTGTTGCGCGGCACGGCACTGGGCTCCATCCTGGGCGTGTTGCCCGGCGGCGGCGCGCTGCTGGCCGCGTTCGCCACGTACACGATGGAAAAGAAGCTCGCCGGGGCGAACGGCAAGTTCGGCAAGGGTGACATCCGCGGTGTGGCCGGTCCGGAAGCTGCCAACAACGCCGGTGCGCAGACCTCGTTCATTCCGATGCTGACGCTGGGCATTCCGCCCAACGCCGTGATGGCCCTGATGGTGGGCGCGATGACGATCAAGGGCATCCAGCCCGGTCCGCAGGTGATGACGAGCAACCCTGAACTCTTCTGGGGCCTGATCGCCAGCATGTGGGTCGGCAACCTGATGCTGATCATCCTGAACCTGCCGCTGATCGGCATCTGGATCAAGCTGCTGACGGTGCCATACCGCTTCCTGTTCCCGGC
>JANNKS010000672.1:0-1865 GCA_031396425.1 Rhizobacter sp.
GCGACAAGGCCGCCTATGCGAAGAAGCGCATCGAGGAGATCACGGCCGAAGTCGAGGTGGGCAAGGTCTACGAAGGCCCGATCACGAAGATTCTCGACTTCGGTGCGTTGGTCAACCTGATGCCCGGCAAGGACGGGTTGCTGCACATCAGCCAGATCGCGCACCAGCGCGTCGAGAAGGTCACCGACTTCCTGAAGGAAGGCCAGATCGTGCGGGTCAAGGTGCTCGAGACCGACGAAAAGGGCCGTGTCAAGCTCTCGATGAAAGCGCTGCTCGAGCGCGACGCGCAGCCTGCACACCAAGAGTAAGGCAGGTCGGCACCAGGAGCGGCGTATGAACGCGATCGAAATCTCGAGCTATGGCGCACCCGACGTGCTGCGCGCCGTGCAGCGGCCCGACCCGACGGCCGGCGCCGGCGAGGTGCTGATTCGCGTCAGCGCCGCCGGCGTGAACCGGCCCGATGTGCTGCAGCGCAAAGGCCTGTACCCGGTGCCACCGGGTGCGTCCGACCTGCCGGGGCTGGAGGTGGCGGGCACCATCGTCGCGGGCGATGCTGCCGCGATGAAACAGGCCGGCTTCCAACTCGGTGAACGCGTCTGTGCCCTCGTCGCGGGTGGCGGATACGCCGAATTGTGCGTGGCGCCGATTCCGCAGTGCCTGCCGGTACCCAAGGGCTTGAGTGATGTCGAGGCGGCGAGCCTGCCGGAGACATTCTTCACCGTCTGGTCGAACGTGTTCGATCGGGCCCGCCTTCAAAGCGGCGAGACGCTGCTGATCCAGGGCGGCACCAGCGGCATCGGCGTGACCGCCATCCAGATGGCCAAGGCGGCGGGAGCCACGGTGATCGCCACCGCGGGCAGTGACGACAAGTGCGCGGCATGCGTCAAGCTCGGTGCTGACCACGCGATCAACTACAAACAGCAAGACTTCGTCGAAGAGGTGCGCCGCATCACCGCTGGGCGCGGCGTGGACGTCATCCTGGACATGGTGGCTGGCCCCTACGTGGCGCGCGAGATCAAGTGCATGGCCGAGGACGCCCGGCTCGTCATCATCGCGGTGCAAGGGGGCTTGGAGTCGCAGATCGATGCCGGCCTGGTGTTGCGCCGCCGCCTCACGGTGACGGGCTCCACCCTGCGGGCACGCCCGGTGGCGTTCAAGGGAGCAATCGCCTCGGCATTGCGCGCCAAGGTGTGGCCGTGGCTCGAGAGCGGCAAAGTCAAACCGGTCATCCATCAGGTGTTCCCGGCCGCCCAGGCGGCAGCCGCGCACGCGCTGATGGAAAGCAACCAGCACATCGGCAAACTCGTGCTGACGTGGTAATCGAAGTGCTGAATGGGCAAGTTCGTTGGTGAGGTCGCAATGAAGCGTCGCAAACTGATCGTCGGCAACTGGAAGATGAATGGCCAGCGTGCCAGCAACGCCGAGTTGTTGGCCGCGCTGAAGGCGAGCGGCCCCTGGGTGGCCGAGGTCGCGGTGTGTGCGCCGTTCCCCTACCTCGCCGACGTCGCGTTGTCGCTGCAGGGTGAGGCGATCGCCTGGGGTGCACAGGACTGTTCGGCGCATGAAAGCGGCGCCTTTACCGGTGAAGTGGCGGCGGCGATGATCGCCGAATTCGGCTGCCGTTATGTGATTGTGGGTCACTCGGAACGTCGCGCGTTGCATGCCGAGAGCGATCAGCTGGTCGCAGACAAGGCCAAGGTGGCGCTTGCGCACCGGCTCACGCCGATCGTGTGCGTGGGCGAAACGCTCGCGCAGCGCGAAGCAGGCCAGACCGAGACGGTGGTGAAACGGCAGATGTCGGCGGTGATTCACACGCTGGCGCACTGCATTTCGCAGGTCGTTGTTGCCTATGAACCGGTCTGGGC
>JANNKS010000681.1:0-2041 GCA_031396425.1 Rhizobacter sp.
GCGCGAAGCTGCCGCCGAGCAGCGCCACGTGGGCCGCGGCGTAGTAGGTGGCCATCTCGCCAAGCGAATCGCCGAGCCAGACGTCGGCGGCGTGGGCTTCGCTGCCGGGTGCGTCAGCCCAGGCGCTGCGCCGCAGCAGCGTGAGACCGCTTGAAAGCACGAGCTGCGCCACTTCGTCGAAACGTTGCGGGTGGCGGGGCACCAGCAGCAGCAGCGGGCGGGGAGCGGTGAGCGCAGCCCACGCGGCGAGCAGCGGTGCCTCTTCGCCTTCGCGGGTGCTCGCGGCGAGCACGATGCTGCGAGGCAAAGCTTCGCGCCACGAGCGGCCGCGCGCCAGTTGGCCGGCGTCGGGGGTCATGTCGAACTTCAGGTTGCCCGCCACCGCAACATCGGCAGCACCGCTGTCGCGCAAGCGGCGCGCGTCGTCTTCGGTCTGCGCCAACACGAGGCGCAGCGTTTGCAGCGCCGGGCGCAGCAGCGCGGCGAAGCGTTCGCCTTTGCGCCGGCTTTTTTCGCTCAGGCGGGCGTTCGCCAGCACCATCGGCACATTGTTTCGCTGGGCGGCTTGCAGCAGGTTGGGCCACAGTTCGGTTTCCATCAACACGCCGACCGCTGGCCTGAAGTGGGTGAAGAAGCGCAGCGTTGCGCCGGGGGTGTCGAGCGGCAGCCAGGCTTGCTGGTCCCCTTCGCGCAGCAGCGCACGACCGGCATCGCGGCCGGTCGCGGTGCCGTGGGTGAGCAGCAGCCGCATGTGCGGGAGCAGCGTGCGCAGGGCGTGAATGAGCGCGGCGGCGGCCCGGGTTTCGCCGAGTGAGACGGCATGCAGCCAGACCATTCCGGTGGGCGCCACTTCAGCGTAGCGGCCCAGACGTTCGCGCATTGCCATGCGGTAGGTCGGCTCGGCGCGGCCGCGCCACCAGTAGCGCAGCAGGACTGCGGGTGTCAGCAGGCGAAGGGTGGCGCTGTACAGCCCCAGGCTGAGCGCCTCGACGATAGTGCGGTGCGTCTTCACGGGGTGGTGGTGCGCGGCACGGTGGATCCCGGCGTTCGCCGGGATGACTTGAAGGTTCGCCGGGATGACTTGAAGGTTCGCCGGGATGACTTGAGGGTTCGCCGGGATGACTTGAGCATTCGCCCGGGCCCAGGACGCTTCACGCGTGCGCCGCTTCGAGCACCCGGTTCCACGCCGCCCACACCGCTTCGATGCTCGGCGGCCGCCCTTCCAGTGCGATCTGGTGGCGCACGCCGTGTTCGGGCAGCGGGCCGGTGCGCCAGGCGGTGGGGTGGTTGTAGATCTGCACCACCGGCAGCTTCAACGCCACCGCAATGTGGCTCAGGCCGCTGTCCACGCCCACCACGCCCTGCGTGCCGGCGAGGCGGTCGACCACCGCGTCGATCTTCAGGCTGGGCCAGACTTCGAGCTGCGCGTTTTCGACGAATTCAAAGCCGGCCGCGATCAGTTCGGCGCGGATCTGCTCGGCTTCATTGCCCTGCGGCAGCGCCATGCGCCAGCCGTCGGCGGTGAATTTCTTGCCGAGCTTGACCCACGAGGCCTGCGGCCAGAGCTTGTCGTCGCGCGAGCTGCCGTGCACGAAGGTGACGGTGAAACGCTCGTGCTTCAAGCGCGGCGGCGTGGCGCGCAGGCCGTACTCGGGCAGGCCCTGCAGTTCGAAGCCCAGCGCCTTGGACGTCAACAGGCGCGCGCGGTCGAGTGCGTGAATGTGGCGCGGCAAGGAAATCGGGTTGTCGACCAGCCAGCGCGCGGGGAACTCGAAACTCGAGCCGTCGGTCGCATGCGCCAAGCCGTGGCTCTTGCCCTGGGCCAGGTGGGCGATGACGCCCGATTTGGTCAGGCCCTGCAGGTCGAGAACGGCGTCGTAGCGTTCACGCGCCAGGCGTTCGCGAAAGCGCGCCCACTCGCCGCGCACCGCCTTGGTCCACCAGGCGCGCCGCCACCGCCGCAGCGGGCATTCGATCACCTCGCCGATGCCGGCGATGCGCCGCACCAGCGGCGCGAACGCCGGCTCGACGACCCAGTCGA
>JANNKS010000684.1:0-2865 GCA_031396425.1 Rhizobacter sp.
CCGGCGAGGATGATGCCTTTGCGATTCATGGTGAGTGCTTCAGCTAGCCTCGCGTTGGCCGCAGCAAGGTTGGGGAAGAACGGATTGGTGATCGCCGGGGCAATTGATCATTGGTTTGCGCTCAAACGGAAACAGGCGAGCCCCGCGAAGCGTTCGAAGTCTTTGTCGAACGTGACCAGGCGCAGCCCGGCACATGCGCCGACCGATGCAAGATAGGCGTCTGTCAGTAGCCGTGCTGGGAGTCGCTTCGCGATGAATCCAGAAAGCTGCACGTCCACCCCGTCGGGTTCCTGCAACAGGGCAACCTGGGGCATTGAAACGTAGCTTTCGTACAGTCTCCACGCTTCGGCCAGTTCAAGCGCACTATCGCCCATCAGCTTGGGCTGCGTCAACAAGCGTACGAAACCCATGGCGCTGAGGCGGCAAAACAGCTTTCGAATGTGCGCATGGCCAGACCAGTACTTCAAGGCCGCGCGGTGGTGCGGATGTTCGTCGATGGCCAGGGCCAACCAGACGTTGACATCGAGCAGGTCACCCGAAGTTGAATCGGCGGGCGGTTTGCCGCTACTCATCCAAAAGCTCGAACAGCTTTGCGTTGCTCGGCTTGCGCAGCGTCAACGGCCGCCCGAGCTTGATTGACGGCGGCAAGGCATCAACCGTCATTTGGCTTTCTTTGCGAACCGAAGGCGCTTGCAATCCACGTTCAATGAGATTGTTCAGCAAGTCTTTCAGAGTCAAGCCCTCCAGCGCCGCCTTGGACTTGAGCCGGCGAAACAAGGAATCGGGAAGATCGAGGGTGGTTCGCATATTTTTTGCATCATAGCGCTTTGATGCCAATATGCGAACGGCGAATCACAAGGATCCGGGGGGCCCAAGCACGCCAGCGCGACCTTTTGGCATCAGGCGAAGCAGTACCCCTATTCGAGTCGCAGTGCGGCAGCAGGCCGTTGGTCCGAATGGCCCAGTTCCTGTTGTGGTGTGCGTTCGTTTCTCAAACAGGCGGCATCATCCGAGCAGTTCGGGGTGGGGCAGTTGGGCCTGGGCGCTGTTGTCATCGCCCTGTCGCCCTGTCGCCCTATCGCCCCACCAAGGGATTCGTGGTCGTCAGGCTTGGGAAACGACCAAAGTCGCGATCAGCCGACCACAATTCGCGCACGCCGTGCTGCAAACACAATGCTGCAACGCGAGCGTCATGCACCTTCGGGCCGACAACACGGCCGGCCTGGATCATCACTTTCAGCTCGTTCCAATGATCGTCGGATTCGGCGAGCAAGACCAAACCGGGAGACTGGAGCCACGCTTCCACTTGGTTCAAGGCGGAGTTCATTGGCGATGGCGGGGCGAAGACTTTCGGATGGGTAACGATGGCCAGGAACTCATGGATGCAAGGCCACGGAATTGCCCAGGGGAGACGGCCTTCGGCAAGTTCGACGACCCGGGAGCTCGCTGCGACGTGCCATTCGGAGTCCTCGCGGTGGGCATAGACGAGGATGTTGGTATCGACGGCGATCATCCGCCGCGTTCGGCGTACGCCAATTCCCGGATTTGCTCCCAAGACAGCTCTCTCACGGCCGGCTGAAGCCCCTGCCCACGAAAACTGGCTTTTCGCAACCGAAACGCCGCATCGCGCTTGCGCGTTGCCAGGACTTGGCGCAGCCCCAGTTCAACCAAGGCTTTCAGGGTCGTCCCATCGCGCAGGGCTGCTTTCTTGGCTGCTTCGAGAAGGGGATCCGAGATTTCGATCGTTGTCTTCATATGGGTAACCATACCCCCGGATATGGGCAGCCGTCAAGCGCCACACGTCTTGTCTGATATCGCTCGGCGGAATTGCAGAGCGCGCAGGCTTCGATCCGGGCCGAAGCTGCGGTTTGGGCTGGGCCGGGCCTGCTCTCAGCGGCCGAGCACTTCGCTCAGCATTCGGTCGATGCCTGCGCGCCAGTCGGGCAATCGGAATCCGAAGGTCTCGCGAAGGCGCCGCGTATCGAGCCGTGAGTTGTGCGGCCGGCGCGCGGGCGTGGGGAAGGCGCTGGTGGCCACGGGTTCAATGCCGCCGGCAGTGACTTTGAGCGCGACTCCTGCCGCGCGCGCGAACTCGATCACGTGCGTTGCGTAGCCATGCCATGAGGTTTCGCCTTCGGCAACTGCGTGGTAGGTGCCAGAAATCTCGGCGCGGTCTCTCGACGCGCGCACCAGATGGGCCGTCAAATCGGCCAGCAGATCGGCCCCCGTCGGCGCGCCGAACTGATCGTTGATGACCGTCAGGCGCTCGCGCTCCTGCGCAAGCTTCAACATCGTCTTCGCGAAATTGCCGCCGCGTGCGCCGTAGACCCAACTGGTGCGAAGGATGATGTGCTTGCAGCCGCTGGCGCGAATGGATTCTTCGCCTTCCAGCTTGGTGCGGCCGTAGACGTTGAGCGGGCCGGTCGGGGAATCTTCGCGCCAGGCTTGGCTGCCGCTGCCGTCGAACACGTAGTCGGTGCTGTAGTGCACCAGCCAGGCGCCCAGGGCTTTCGCTTCACGCGCCAGCACGGCCGGCGAGGCAGCGTTCAAGGCGCGTGCGACATCGGGCTCGCTCTCGCACTTGTCGACGGCGGTGTGCGCGGCCGCATTGACGATGAGCTGCGGCGCCACCGCGCGCACCGTGGCGGCCAGCGACTCGGGTTTCGAGAAGTCGGCGCTGAGCGGCCCGGGGCTGTCGAAATCGAGCGCCACCACCTCGCCGAGCACGGCCAGCGAGCGTTGCAGTTCCCAGCCGACCTGGCCGTTCTTACCGAGCAGCAGGATCTTCATGGGGCGACGCTCGCTCCGAACTGCGGAATGTTCATGGCTTGGCGGCTTCGCCGTACTGGGTGTCGACCCAGTCGC
>JANNKS010000742.1:0-9545 GCA_031396425.1 Rhizobacter sp.
GATCGGCACCGGCAGCGCCGTGGCGAGCAGACGCGTCAGGTCATCGAAGGCACGCTGCGGCGACGAATCGAGAATTCCCGTCCGTCGCAGCTCCGCAATCCGCGAAGGGTCATCTCGCATCATCACCTCGGTTCACGTTTCAAGCGGTTGGCGCAGGTTAAGCCTGTGCATCGAGTCAAACCGGCCGACGCTAGTGCGCGTACGGAATTCAGTCTGTGCGGTGAACCGCATTGAATGCCAACCGTCACCGCATGGCGCCGCGACTGCCCGTCTGCATGGGGCCTCCTGCCGGCCCGCCGCCCTGGATCGCCTCTTGCGTTCGCGTAGGAGAACGACCACGGGCGAATGCGGGTGGGCCTGAGTGCCAGCGCGCCCGCAGGCCGGCAAACTCCGGATCACCGTTCACTTTGATTTGAAGGAGGTGCTTGTGAGCAACCCGTGGACCAAGAAGAATCCTTTCATGAGCATGTGGCTCAGTACCGCCCACAAGATGATGGGCTCGGCGCGCAGCCAGGTGAGCGCCGCCGCGAAGCGTGAACTCGCATTGACCCAGGCGCAGGCCGCAAAGCAGGTGACCGACCTCTGGAGCGGCAAGGCCGCGGCGCCCGCTCCGCGAACCAGGCGCAGGCGCTGAGAACGATCGACCAGGATCAGTGCACGGCCTCCAGGCCTTCAGCCATTTCGGCCATCAGCACATCCTTACGCGCAGCCAGGCGTGCGCCAATCGCCGTCAGGTCCATGGTTGACTTTCGGCACTTCGGAAACATCTCGTCCTGCTCTTCCTTGACGTGATGGTCGATGTATTCGCCCAGAACGGTGACCTTCGCGTCGTAGCATTCCTCATCGGCGTCCATGTCACGTATCTGTGCGATGAGGTCCTTGCACGACGCATGTTCGACCTCGGCTTCGTCGAGCAAAGCGGCGTCGACACCGGCTTTTCGGGCGGCCGGATAGAAGATCTCTTCCTCGAGCGCCGCGTGCACCGTCAGCAGCACGCAGATCTGCTCGGCCAGCGGACGGCGCAGCGTGCCGTCTTCGTCTTTCCCGAGCAGTTTCTTGTACTTCTGAAACAGCGCGTGCACTTCCTTGTGATCATCGGTCAGCAGCTTGACGGCGTCGCTCGCCGCTGCCGGGGCAGAGGCCTTTTTCGTGGTTGCTTTGATCGTCATGGGGCGGTTCCTTGGGTCAATGAATCGAGTCAATGGAGTGGATCGAACGGCAGGGAAGGCGGCGTGCTGCCGCCTTCCGAGCCTCTACCTGCCGTCGCGATCCGAGTCGCCGGGAACCGCGCGCTCGACCGTATCGCTGATACGGTTCCAGGCGTCTCGCGTGGCGTGCTTCGCGCCATCCCAGCTCAAGTCGGAATCGCCGCGCGTCGTGCCCCAGTTCTTCGACAGATCGGGCTCGACCTCGTCGAAGCTCCGCCCGGGGTACTTGCTGTAGGCGTCGACGCCGTAGCCGTAGGCCGGCCCATAGTCGTCGTAACTCGAACCCTGGTTGACGTACGGGCGGCTCGTGAAGTTCTCGCGCCAGTAGGCGTCCTCGCGGGTCGGGTCGATCGCCTCGGCAAGGCCTTTGCCGGCCAGGCCGCCGATCACTGCGCCGACGGCGGCGCCGACGACCGTGCCCACCGGGCCGGCCACGGTTCCGGTGGCTGCCCCGGCGGCGGCACCGCCGAGCAAGGCACCGATGCCGGTGCCCACCGGGTGCGAGCCCGGCTCATCGCTGAGCGGGTCGCGGTTGGGGTTGTTTTCAATCGTGGTTTCTCTGGCGTTCATGTGCATGTCCTCAGTGGGTTGAACCGTGGTGGTCAGGGTGCGTCAGCGCAGGCTGCCGCGGCGAAGCAGATTGACGATGGCGAGCAGGATTGCCGCGCCGACGAACGAAACGAGCATCGATGCCAGGCTGAAGTTGTCCTGGTTGATCGTGCCCACGCCGACCAATGGCGAGATGAACCAGCCGCCGAGCATCGCGCCGACGATGCCGACGACGACGTTGAGCACCATGCCTTGCTGGTCGTTGGTTTTCATGAGCATGCTCGCGAGCCAGCCGATGACGCCGCCGACGATGAGCCAAATGACGATGTTCATGCTGTGTTCACTCCTAAAAATAGCCTGGTTGTGAAAGTCGTTGCCGACACGGTTTGCATCGTTGTCTCCAGCAATGCAGGGGCACACGCTATGCGCGGGTTCGGCCGGCGTCTGTGCGTTGAACCGCATCGAGGCCACAGCAGACCCGCACGCTTGCTGTCAGCGATTTCCCACAGTGACACGTCGCGTGCGCCGCCTTGAGCGGCACAGCCATCGGCGCCAGAATCGAACATGTCCGGACTCTCGTGGCCCACACGCACCGCCTTGCTCGTCGCGGCGGGTTTGCTGATCGGGCTGGCGAGCGGTGTGCTCGCCGCCAACTTCATCGGTGGCGAGAAGATGATCGAACACCGCCTGAGCCGGCTTTACGCGCTGGACGACCCGCGCTTCATGCGCGAACTCGGCGTGCTGCTCGGCCCGCCGTTCCTCGAGGGCAATCACCCTCAGGTGCTGCGCAACGGCGACGCCATTTTCCCGGCCATGCTCGCGGCGATCCGCGCCGCGACAACGTCGATCACATTCGAGACGTACATCTACTGGTCGGGGCAGATCGGCGCGGAATTCGTGCAAGCCCTGGCGGAGCGTGCCCGCCATGGCGTGAAGGTGCATGTGCTGCTCGACTGGCTGGGCAGTGCGAAGATGGATGAAAGCATGCTCTCCACCATGCGCGCCGCCGGTGTGCAGGTGCACAAGTTCCACCCCCCACACTGGTCGCACCTCGCCCGCTTCAACAACCGAACGCATCGCAAGTTGCTGGTCGTCGATGGCCGCGTCGCTTTCACCGGCGGCGTCGGCGTAGCGCCGCAGTGGACCGGGCAAGCCCAGGACCCGCAACACTGGCGCGACACGCACTTTCAGATCGAGGGCCCGGTGGTTGCGCAGATGCAGGCGGTATTCCTCGACAACTGGATCAAGGTCACCGGTGAATTGCTGCAAGGCCCGGGCTACTTTCCCGAACTTCAGCGTGTCGGCAAGAGCGTCGCGCAGATCTTCAGCAGTTCACCGAGCGGCGGCGCGGAGAACATGCAGTTGATGTATCTGCTGGCGATCACGGCGGCGTCGCGCACCATCGATCTGTCGGCGGCGTACTTCGTGCCCGACGAGCTGACCTTGCGCACCCTGCTCGGAGCCATGGCGCGTGGCGTCAAGCTGCGCATCGTCGTGCCGGGCAAGCACATCGACAGCGACACCGTGCGCAGTGCCTCGCGCGCCACCTGGGGGCCACTTCTGCGGGCCGGCGCCGTGATCGCAGAATACGAGCCGACGATGTACCACTGCAAGGTGCTGATCGTGGATCAATTGCTCGTCTCGGTCGGGTCGACCAATTTCGACAATCGATCGTTCCGGCTCAACGACGAGGCCACGCTCAACATTGTCGATGCGGTCTTCGCGAAAGCGCAGACGGCGATCTTCGAAGCTGACCTGAAACTCGCACGACCCGTCAGTCACGCCGAATGGAGCGAGCGACCGTGGCGCGAAAGAATCGGCGAACGGCTGGCATCGATCGTCGGCTCGCAACTCTGACCGCGCGGCGTCACTTCGGCCGCGGCCACTGGATGTGCCTGTCGGGCTGGCTCAGGCGCCCGGCGCGCAGCTCCTTCACTGCGCTCACCACCGAGCGCGCGACATTGCGCACCTCTTCCTGCACAGCCTGGTCCTTGTCCAGCGCGTCGTGACTGTTGTAGTAGGGTTCGTAGTAGCCGATATATCGATCGAGCCTGGCGGTGGCGCCGGCGTCGATCAGCCCCATCCATTCAAGCCAGTCGGTCAGGCTGCGTCGATGCGTCTCGACCCCGGCGACGTCGCCGTGCACGACCACGCCGTAGGCGCGCCCGGCCACATGCTTGGGATAGTCCCAGCCCTGCTGCTCGATGCGCTTGGCCTCGGCCACCGTCTTGCCGTGCGTCGTGGTCGGATCGGGGTTGCCGCCGTCGGCGCAGACCATCCGGTCGATCATCAGCTTCAGCGGGCTCGGCGACTGGTACCAATAGGTCGGCGCGAGGATGATCACGCCGTGCGCGGCGACCCAGCGTTCGTAGATCTCGGCCATCCAGTCGTCGGCCTGGTTCAGCGCGTGGTTCGGGTAGCAGCTGCACGGCCAGTGGCACAGCGGCATCGCGCTCGACACGCAGCCCTTGCACGGCTGGATTGCGCGGCCGTATTCCGAAGTCACGAGGCTGAGGTCGAGCACATCAGCGTGGGCACCGAGCCCCTGCACCACGTGCTGCGCTATTTCGGTGAAGCGCCAGGTCTTCGAGATCTCGCCCGGGCAGGTTCCGTCATTGCGTGCGCTGCCGCAGATGATCAGGACGCGAGAGGCGCTTGCGACGTCGCTCCAGAGTTTTTGCGCCGCCCGCAGGCGCTTGCGCGTATCCAGCCACTGCACCGAGATCGGATAGCTCGGGTCGGCGAAGCCGCGCCCAGCGGCGCGCGTGATCGGCGCTTTTCGCCCCTCCTGCAGGGCGTCCCAGGCGATGACCTCGAGCCGGGCGATGGCCTCGCGCTCGGGTAAATAGGCAGGGTCGAAGTAGCGCAGGTTGAAGCGATCGCGAAATTCGGCGCGTGTCAACGGTGTGGGCGCCTGCCCTTTGCGAATCCTGGTCACGTTCGGCCTCTCGCAGAGTTTCCGACGCAAGCGTCGGCGGCGCTGCTGTGTTGTCGTGCGGCGGTGGGCAGCGCAAGCCGCCCACGGCCAGGGACTCAGTTGCGGTCGGCGCGGGGGGCGCGCTCGCCCGCTGTCGCGGCTCGTTCGATCGTGGGCGCAGCGCTTGTGCCACTGGCGCTGTCACGGATCGCGGGCAAGGTTCGACGTTGCGACTCGGTGGCTCGCATGGCGTCGCGCAGCGAGGTCGACGGCGGTGTCGGCACGACGGACGGCGGCTGCTCGGCTGGTGCTGCACGGTTCACAGCGGTCTGTGCCTGCACGGCACCCAAGGCACCTGCAACGGCCAGCGTGACTGCGGTGGCGATGAAGGCGGGGGTACGCTTCATGACATCAGCGAAAGAAGAAATAGGCGACGACGAGAACGACGGCGGGAACGCCAAGAATCCAGCCTACGAAGTACTTGCCCATGATGATCTCCGGTTGGGAACGAGTGAGGGTGGCTCAAGGCTAGACCTTGCACCGCCAGGATTCAGCCGGGCAAAGCCGCGATGCGCGGTAGGACAAGGCCCTCAGCACGTTTGTGGGCATATTCCGACAGGCGAACGCTCGGCCGTCCGGCAGCCTTTCCCACGGAACCGCCGCAACATCACTCTTGGCCACATCGGTCGTGATTCACAGGAGTGCCCCATGGACAAGTCCGATCCACCCACATCGTTCGGAATCTTCAAGCCGGTGGGCCACACCCTGGTGGCGTTTCGCACCGCTGATGACCTGCAGGTGGCGGTGCTTTCGCTGCTCGAGCAGGGCTTCGAACCCGCCGCCATGGTGACCTACACCGCGCAGGAAATGAAGGCCCAGGTCGACGCTGAACTGCAGACCGCCAGTTCGCTGGCTTCGTTCGGCTATGAACTGAATCTGATCCACGAACATCGCGCACTCGCCGAGACGGGCTGCAGTTTCCTGGTGGTGCAGGCCCCGGACGACGAGCAGGCCGAACGCGTCGCCGCGGTGGCGCGCAAGCTGAAGGCCGTTGCGGCGCAACGCTATGGCAGCTTCATCATCGAAGACCTGAGTGAACTGACACCCGAAGACACGCCCGTCTACGAATCGTTCGCCCGCGATGCCGAGTTCAACGCGCTGCGCGAAAAGCGCCGATGAGCCTTGAAGACGGGCCCACCGGCGAGCGCGCAAGCGGCGCCCCGGCAGCCGTGCACCACGTCCCGAGCGGCTTTTCCGACCGCTTCGCGCTCGCCTTCACGCGGGCGCTTCGCTGGAGCGCAGACACGTTTTTCGCCCGCCGCTATGGGCACCGCGCGATCGTGCTCGAAACCGTGGCGGCGGTGCCCGGCATGGTGGGCGCGACTGTGATGCACCTGCAATGCCTGCGCCGCATGGTCGATGACGACGGCTGGATCCGCACGCTGCTCGAAGAGGCCGAAAACGAACGCATGCACCTGATGACCTTCGTCGAAATCGCCAGGCCGACGGGCTTCGAACGGCTCGTGATCCTGTTCGTGCAGTGGCTGTTCTACGCGGGCTACTTCCTGCTCTACCTGGTTTCACAACGCACAGCGCACCGCGTCGTCGGTTATTTCGAAGAGGAAGCGGTGCTGAGTTACACCCTGTACCTGGCCGAGCTCGACGCGGGGCGCTCGCCCAACGTCGCGGCGCCCGCGGTCGCGAAGCACTACTGGAAGCTCGCCGCAGACGCCACCTTGCGCGATGTACTGCTCGTGGTGCGCGCCGACGAGGCGCACCACCGCGACATCAATCACCGCTTCGCGAGCAAACTGGCCGGGCAGAGCACCGATGCCGGGCGCGTCGCGCCTTACCCACCCCACGCGCCGGCCATCCGGCCGGATGCGTGACACCGAGAGAATCCATGCACATCCTGCTCCACTCCGACCTGAACACCGACGGCAGCCTGCTGATGACCGACCACTTCACCGGCGTCGTGAACGGCGCGCTGGGTCGCTACGGCGACCGGGTCACGCGGGTCGAGGCGCATCTGCGCGACGTGGACGGCCAGGCGAGGTCGAGCGCTGGTGAAATCCATTGCACGCTCGAGGCGCGGCTCGCAGGCCGAGCCGCCGTCGTCGTGAAGACACATGCCAGCAACGCCCATGAGGCGATCGACGGCGCGGTGCGCCGACTCAGGCGCGCGGTCGGCGCCGAAATCGGGAAACACGACGACTCTCGCAGGCAACAGGCCGAGCCGCAGCCTTCAGCCGATGACCTGATCGACCCGCAGGCCAGGTAAGCGGGAGGTCAGCGGCATCACGCTCAGCCGCATCACGCTCAGCGGCGTGAACGCACCGGCTGGTTGTTCTCGGCGATGTAGACCTCCACCCGGCGGTTGAGCGCACGATTGGTGTCGGTGGCGTTGTCGGCGATCGGGTATTGCTCGCCATAGCCGACGGTGTCGGCGCGTTGCGCGGCCAGGCCCATGCCCACCAGCGCGGCATTCACCGCGTCGGCGCGGCGGCGCGACAGCGTTTCATTGGCGGCCGTCGAACCGATGTTGTCGGTGTGACCTTCGATCAGGATGCGTCGCGTTGGGTACTGCTGCAGAAAGTCGGAAAGCTTGCGCAGCGACGTCTGGGCGCCTGGCTTGACTTCGGCGCGGTTGAATTCGAACAACACGTCGCCCAGGGTCACCAGCGTGCCGCGTTCGGTCTGCTTGGCCTGCAGTTCGCTCAGGCGTTGCTGAAGCTGGTCGGTCTGTTGCCGCGCCTCGACGGCGCTGGCCTGCGCAACGGCGCTTTGCTGCTCGGCGCCGCTCGCCCGCATTTCGGCCCCGCTGGCACGCGCTTCCGCACCGCTGGCGCGCTGTTCGGCGACGGCGGCCTGCTCGCGAGCGACGCCGGTCTGCGCTTGCGCCGTACTGGCCAACGCCTGGGCGCGTTGCGCTTCGATCGAGCGGGTGTCGGCACGCGCGCGTTCCCGATCAAGTTCGGCACCGCGAATCGCGGCCTCGTTGTCCTTGGTCCGGGCGATCGCCATCGCCGTCCTGGCCTGCTGGTTCGCGATGTACGCGGCACTGCTCACCTGATCCGCCGCTTCGCCCTTGGCATGCAGCGCGTTGGCCCGGCCCATTGAATCGGTGGCCTTCTTCAGTTCGAGCGGTGCATTCGCCAGCACTTTCGGGTCGAGTTCGGCGCTGCGCAGGGTCGCGCGGGCTTCGACAAGCTCGGGCGGCGTCGGCGCCGGGGTCGCGCAAGCGCCCAGCAACAGGCTGGTCAGCAGTGCACTGGCGGTCAATGTGCGATTCATGGCGTTGTTCTCCAGGGGGTTCAGGGGGTCGACTTTCGGCGCGACATTCGGCGCTGCCACAGTCGGCGCTCCGGCGAAGCGGTGGTTCGTGTTCATTTGCGGTTCATCTCGTCGCGCAGCGCACGCAAGCCCTCGCGCACCTCGGTCAGGGCACGGCCTGACCGCACCGAGCGCGCCTGCGCCTCGGCCAGCGTGGCGTCGGCCTCGGCCTGCGCGGCCAGCTGGCTGGCCAACGCGTAGTCCTTGTTGGCATAGGCCAGGTTCGCACGCGTGAGCTTGTCGCGCGCCGCTGCCAGTTCGGTCGGTGCTTCGGCGGCGGCGGGGCCGCTCGCCC
Source organism: Rhizobacter sp. (assembly GCA_031396425.1). GTDB lineage: Bacteria > Pseudomonadota > Gammaproteobacteria > Burkholderiales > Burkholderiaceae_C > JAEMQF01. The sequence continues at coordinate 8,303 of JANNKS010000742.1, forward strand.
GTTCGACCGCTGCCTTGCCGACGGCCAGCTCTTCGTTCGGCGGTGGCGTGCTTGCGCATGCCCCCAACAGCATCAATCCGGTGAGCGCCCAAGGCGAGACCCACAACATTCGGCGCGCCTGCCAGGTTTGATGTTTCATGGGTGCTCCATCTCGGTGTGACTTCGCGGCCGGACTGCGGATGGACCACCCGCGCTGCGCAGAAGCAAGAGCGTCAATTTAGGGCGCAGAAACGCTGCGCGCCATCAGACTGACGCGCATAAGGGCGTCGGAGGTGACCTACGCGGTCCCCCGATCCGGCACGTGCGCCGTGGGTCGGTGCGTTGAAGAACAGACACCGACCCTCTGGGGCCGTACAAGGTGCTGCCGCGGCGCGCGTCGCTCATCCACCGTTCAGGAGCTCCCACCCATGAAGAAATCGGAATCGAAGGCCGCTGTGGCGAAGAAGAAGCCCGCCGCGCACGCGACTGCCCAGCGTGACGACGCACGCACGGCGCAGGCCGAAGCGGTACAGGCGCTGGCGGCGGCGATGCCTTACAACACCAACAAGGCCAAGGAATTCGGCCGCGCGAACGCTGTTTCTCCAGCGCGGGGAACCAGCATCGAACCCCTGTCCGCGGCCAGTGGCGCGAGCACCTTGAGTGAGGTGAACGCCTCGCCGAAGACTGGCAACGGCGCGGGCAACGGCGCAGCACCCCTCGAACCCGAGGAAAGTGCCGGTTCGCTGGCGCGTGCTCGCACCGATGGCGGCGGCCAGGTGCTCACCACGAACCAGGGCGTGGCGGTCGGCGACAACCAGAATTCACTGAAGGCCGGGCTGCGCGGGCCGACCCTGCTCGAAGACTTCATCCTGCGCGAGAAGATCACCCACTTCGACCATGAGCGAATTCCGGAGCGCATCGTGCACGCGCGCGGCTCGGCGGCGCATGGCATCTTCGAGGCCTACGCACCGCTCACCAAGTACACCCGCGCCGCGCCGTTCCAGGCAGCCGGCAAGGTCACCCCGGTGTTCGTGCGCTTCTCCACCGTCGCCGGCGAACGCGGCTCGGCCGATACGGCGCGCGACATTCGCGGTTTTGCCGTCAAGTTCTACACCGACGAAGGCAACTGGGACCTGGTGGGCAACAACATCCCGGTGTTCTTCATCCAGGACGCGATGAAGTTCCCCGACCTCGTGCACGCCGTCAAACCCGAGCCGCACCATGGCATGCCGCAGGCGGCGTCGGCGCACGACACGTTCTGGGA
>JANNKS010000743.1:0-5158 GCA_031396425.1 Rhizobacter sp.
CAGGCCTGCGTGATCGCCACCCACAACACCGCAAACATCACGAGCGCACCGGCCAGCTCGGAAGGGCCGCGCCCACCGAGCCGCAGCGGGCCCGTCAGGCCGAGCCTGGTGGGCAGGTTGTCGAAGCCCAGGCCGGTCAACATCGCGGTGACGATGCTTGCGACCGCGCGCCCGACCAGTGCCGCGATCGCGACGATGATCGCCGCCGCCACCAGGCGCGGGATCAGGCTCGTCACGGTGTCGAGCAGGCGGCTCACCGGGTTGGTGACCGAATCCAGCCCGAGCGGCTGCAGCGTCGCCGCGACGACAGGCAGCAGCAGCAGCACGAACACCATCAACGACACCAGGCCGGCGAGCCCGTCCTTGCCGACCGCGTTGCTCAAACCCAGGCGCGCGGCGAGGCGCTCCGAGCCCGCGACCGTCAGCACGCCGGTGATGAGCTGGCGCACGATGCGCGCGGCCAGAAAGCCGACACCGAACACCACCGCCGCGCCGAGCAGGTTGGGCAGGAAGCCGAGCAGACGCGTCACCATCGCCTGCACCGGCGTCAGCAGGCCTTCCATCTGCAGTGCGCCGAGCAGCGCCGGCAATGCGAGCAGCCACACCAGCCAGTAGGCGGTGTCGCTCAGGTGCCCGGTGATGCCCGGGCTCTTGATGCGCTCGTCGAGGCTGCGCGCCACGCCGAAGCGCCGCACCAGTGCGCGCAGCACGCGCGCAACGACCCAGGTCGCGACGCCGAGAACCAGGGCGCCGATGAAACGCGGCGCGTAGGGCCCCAGGCCGCTGGCGACCGCCTGCCACGCGCTGTTCAACTGATCCATGCCGTGCTCCTCGCTGTGCTGGGGGGTTGCGGGCCCCTTGTGGCCGCTCCGCAGGCCGGCATCGTACAGAGCATTGTTGAGCCTGCGCAGCCTAGCGCGTCGCCGCGCAAGACGAACCCGACCGCAGGATGGGGAACGCCCCGACCGCGGGCCGGTGCGCACCCGAAAGCCCCGCCCTAAGCTTCACCGTCACCCGTGCCATGCACCACCGGCGCATGGTGGGGCCGGCCCCCCCCGGCCCCCACACCATCATCCAATGAGGAGCAACCCCATGAGCATTTCTTCAGAGTTCAAGGCCTTCGCCATGAAGGGCAACGTCGTCGACCTGGCGGTCGGCGTGATCATCGGCGCGGCATTCGGCAAGATCGTCGATTCCATCGTGAAGGACCTGATCATGCCGATCGTCGGCAAGATCTTCGGCGGCCTGGACTTCTCCAACTTCTTCATCCTGCTGTCCAACCCGCCGGCGGACTACAAGGGCGCGATGACGTACGCCGATCTGTCGAAGGCGGGCATCCCGCTGTTCGCCTACGGCAACTTCATCACCGTCTCGGTCAATTTCATCATCCTGGCGTTCATCATCTTCATGATGGTCAAGCAGGTGAACCGCCTGAAGGCGAGCGAGCCGCCACCCGCACCGCCGGCAACGCCCGAAGACGTCGTGCTGCTGCGCGACATCCGCGACGCGTTGACGAATCGCGACCTGCGTGACGCGCTGAAGAAATGAGCGGCACGTTGCTTTCCGCGGCCGCGGGCACGGCCGACGAGGCCTTCGCACGGCCCGCGACGACCGGGTACTTCGAGCTGAACAGCGGCGGCGCCGGGCGTTTCACCTTCAACCTGAAGGCGGGCAACCATGAAGTAATCCTGACCAGCAAGGTCTACAAGACCCGCCAGGACGCGCTGCACGACATCGAAGCGGTGCGCAGGAACTCGCTGATCGCCGCGCGCTTCGAGCGCAACGTCGCGAAGGACAACTCGCCCTACTTCGTGCTGCTTGCCGACAATGGCCAGACGCTCGGACGCAGCGAGATGTACAGCACGCGCGCTGCGATGGAAAACGGCATCCAGTCGGTGATGGCGCATGGCGGGTCCACTTTCGTCAAGGGCCTGGGCTGAAGCCGCGCCCGGCTCGACGACAATGCCGCCCGCAACGCATTCGGCTGCAGCGCAGGCGAAACCGATCGATTCACCGCGCTGAGTAACAAACACAAAACCTGGAGCAACCATGAACTTCCCTCAACGTTTTTCGCACTCGGCCTTGGCGCTGCTGGCCCTGGCCTGCAGCCCCCTGACGCACGCCGCCGATGCCCAAAAGCCCGCCGCTGCCGCATCGGCGCCCGCCGCGAGCCCGACGCCGGCACCGACCGCGCCCGCTGCCGCGCCTGCGACATCGGGCGGCGCCGAAACCGGGCTCGCAGCGGTCTATTCCGACAAGCTCAACGGCCGCAAGACGGCCAGCGGCGAACGCTACGATCGCAACGCGCTCACCGCAGCGCACAAGACGCTGCCGTTCGGCACCCGCGTCAAGGTCACCAACAGCAAGAACCAGAAGACCGTCACGGTGCGCATCAACGATCGCGGCCCCGTCCAGGCCGGACGCATCCTCGACCTGTCGCCGGCGGCGGCCAAGGTGCTCGGCATCAACACGAAGGGCATGGGCGACGTGTCGGCTGAAGTGGTCGGTGAAGCGCCCAAGGCCAGCAAGAAATAGTCGGCACGCTGCGGCGCTGTTGACCACCCTGGAGGGCCATCGATGACCGATTCAATGGAACTGCAAACGAGTTCAACCGCGGTCGCGCGAAGCGTGCAGCGCAAGTGGATTCGCAGCGACGCGGCGGCTTCGCCGTTCGTCTGGGCCGGACTGCTTCCCGCGCTGGGCCTGGCGCTGGTCAATGCCTATGCCGTGTTGCCGTTCGCGCGCAATGACATCGAGCGCACGGTGCTGAGCGAAACGCGAGCGAAGCTCGACGCCCAGGGTTTTTCCTGGGCCGAGCTGCTGGTGTCGGGACAGCACGTGATCGTGCGCGGCAGCCCGCCCGACGCCGGCGCCGGGGAAGCCGCGTTGAGCAGCGCGCGTGCGGCGACCTGCCCGACGTGGTTGGGCAGCTTCACCTGTGCAGTGCAGGTGATCGGCCTGTTCACACCCGCGTTGCCCAAACCGGCGCTGAAGGTCGAGCCCGCGCCAGCCGTCGCAATCGCTGCGCCCGCTGCATCCGCGGCGCCGCTCGAAGCGACGGCCGCGGCCGCGAGCGCGTGCGAGAAGTCGCTCGCCGAGATCGTGGCCCAGACCAAGATCGAATTCGCGACCGCCAGCGCCACCATCCAGGCGCGCAGCGCCCCGGTGCTCGACGCACTGGCCCAGGCGGCCGCGAAGTGCCCGGGCCGCCTGACGATCGAGGGGCACACCGACTCCACCGGGTCACCGCAAACCAACCGGGCCCTGAGCCTGGCGCGCGCCGAAGCCGTGCGCGCCGCACTGGCCCAGCGGGGCCTGGCGCAAGACCGGTTGCAGACCCAAGGTCTGGGCGACGAGCGTCCACTGGCGGACAACGGCAACGCCGAGGGCCGGGCGAAGAATCGCCGGATCGAGTTCCGCGCCATCGCGGCACCCAACTGAATCGAACGGAGACACGTCATGAGTTTTTTGCTCGTCAAGATCCTGTTCCTGCTGGCCCTCGCCGCCGCGTTCGGAGCCTGGGCCGGCCGCTGGTACATGCGCCGTGGGTTTGAAGACGTCACCTCGGAACACACCCGACTGACGCAGGAATGGCACACCTGGCGCCAGGCCTTCGAGGCCAAGCTCGCGCAGCGCCCGACGGTGGACCTGGCGCCGCTGGCCTCACGGCTCGACGGGGTCGAGAGCTCCGTGCGCTCGATCCAGATTCCCAAGCCGGTGACCACTGATCTGAGCCCGGTGTTGTCGGCCGTGGCGGGGATCCGCATTCCGGCGCCGAAGGACGTCGACCTCGAACCGCTGCAGTCTCGCCTGGCCGCCATGGAGCGTGCCGTCTCGAGTATCCAGATTCCCACACCGAAGGACGTGGACCTGGCGCCGGTCCTCGCGCGACTCGGCCAGCTCGAACAGGGCGTGGCCGCGATCCGTTTGCCCGACGTGCCGCCGCCCGCCGACCTGGCCCCGCTGCAGCGCCAGGTGGGTGAACTCGACAAGGCGGTGCGCGCGATCCGGATCCCCGAACCGCCGGCGATCGATTTCGCCGACACGCATCAGCGCCTTGCAGCCGTGGGCCAGGCCGTTGCGGCGATTCGCATTCCGCAAGCACAGACCATCGACATGGGGCCGGTGCAATCGGGGCTGGCTCGGCTCGAACAGGCCGTCAAGGCGATTGCGATTCCCGCGCCGAAGGACGTCGATCTCGCACCCCTGCAGTCACGCCTGGTCCAGCTCGAACAGGCGATCAAGTCGATCGCGTTTCCGGTCCCGCGCGAGGTCGACCTGGCGCCGCTGCAATCGCGCCTGGCGCAGGTCGAGCAAGCGGTCAAGGCAATTGCCATTCCGGCACCGAAGGACGTCGACCTCGCCCCGCTGCAATCGCGCCTCGGGCAGGTCGAACAGGCGATCAAGGCGATCGTCATTCCTGCACCGAAGGACATCGACCTCGCCCCGTTGCAGGCCCGCCTGGGCCAGCTCGAGCAGGCGGTGCGGTCGATCGCGATTCCCGCTCCCAAGGACGTCGACCTCGGCGGCGTGACGGCGCGTCTGCAGGCGCTCGAAACTTCGGTGCAGAACATCCGCATCCCTGCGCCCGCAGCGGTGGACCTCGCACCCTTGCAGCAGCGGCTCGAAGCGCTGGACCGCACCGTGAAGGCCATTCCAACCCCGGTGGTGCGCGACGTCGACCTGAAGCCGGTGCAGGAACGCCTCGCCGCGCTCGATGTCGCCGTGCAGGCGATTCGCGTCCCGGCGCCTCTCGACCTCGCGCCCACCCAGCGCCGGCTCGACGCGATCGAGCAGGCGGTGCGGGCATCTCGATCCCGCCGTCGCAATCGGTGGACCTGAGCCCGCTGCTGAACAAGCTCGCGGCGCTCGAGGCGCGCGCTGCGCAACCAGCTCCGATCGCTGCCCCGGTCCCGGCCCGAACCGCTGCCCCAGCGCCGGCGCCGCGCAACCTCGTCATCCGTGCCGGCAGCCGCAACCTGCTGTCTCGCGCCGCCTACGGCAAGCCCGACGACCTGAAAGAAATCAAGGGCGTGGCGACGGTGCTCGAGAAGATGCTGCACAGGATCGGCGTCTACTACTTCTGGCAGATCGCCGAGTGGAACGCGAAAGACGTGGCGCATGCGAACGAGCAGCTCGCCGCGTTCAAGGGCCGCAT
>JANNKS010000762.1:0-4164 GCA_031396425.1 Rhizobacter sp.
CTGCGTGCCAGCCCGGTTTCGTTTGCCGGCCCGACGCGTTTGGTGCCGTTGCCGATCGAAGTGGCGCAATTGCCGAACATCGACGTCGTGATGATTTCGCACAACCACTACGACCACTTCGACGAAGAAACGGTGCGGCAACTCGCAGCCTTGCCCACTGGGAGCCCGCGCTTCCTGGTGCCGCTGGGACTGAAGGCCTGGTTTGTGGAACGCGGGATCGAACGCGTTGACGAGTACGACTGGTGGCAGTCGACCCAGGAAGGGGAGGTGAGGATCACGTTCGTACCGGTGCAGCATTGGAGCCGCCGAACGCTCACCGACACGAATGCCACGCTGTGGGGCGGTTGGGTGGTCGAAGGCGAGGGCTTGCGCATCATCCACACCGGTGACACCGGCTACTCGAAGGATTTTCGCGACATCGGCGAGCGTTTCGGCGGTTTCGACATGGCGTTCATCCCGATCGGCGCCTATGCGCCTCGCTGGTTCATGCAGGTGATGCACCTCGACGTGCCCGAGGCGGTGCAGGTGCGGGCCGACCTGCGCGCCACGCGTGCCATCGGCATCCATTGGGGAACGTTCGAGGCGCTCGCCGACGAGCCGCCCGACGAGCCGCCGGTCTGGCTGGCGCGCCAGCGCGCCGAACGCGGCCTGCGCACCGATGAATTCGACGTGATGAAGATCGGTGAAACGCGTTCGTTGCGCTGAACGCGCCGGAGCGTAGCGCAGTCGGGCCCCTGCAAGCGGGGCACGTCGGGGCGAGCGCGCCGCCTCGTTTGCCGGCCCGGCGGACGCGGAAGCGTCTGCTAAAGGCTCGGCGTTCCGGCGTCGCTCAGCGATGCACCGTGAATCATCCGGCTCACCCCAGCGATGGCCGCGGCACGCTCGCAGGCAGGGCAGGGCCGAGAGGTGGAATACAACACGCTGCCGTCGAGCCGGAGTCGACCCAGACGCCGCTGTGCGTCGCGAATCGCCTCACGCTCGGCATGTGCCGTGGGGTCGTTGCGCAATACCACCCGGCTCGGGCCCTCGCCCGCGATGGCGCCACCGAGCACCAGCACTGCCCCATAGGGCTGGTCGCCCCAGGTCATCGCGAGTTGCTTCATCGCGTCGGCCGCTTTGTACCAGCGCACCTGCGGTGGCGCGGGTTCGGGTGGGCTGGCAGCGCCGCTCGCAGCGCCTTGCGCCTGCGCGGCGCGACTGCCGTTCATCAGTGTGGTCAGGCCCGCCAGCGCACCCAGCACCAGGCGGCGGCGCGTCGCCTCTGGCGCGGCGCGGCCCACCACATCGCTGCGCTCGCGGCTGGTGTCAACTGCGCTTTGCCGGGCTCCTCGACAGGGAATTGCCATATTCATCGGCCTTCATGAATCGACACCAAGGATAGCGGACGCTCCCTTGGCTGCATCGAATCATGGGGGCGAGGGCGCCGTGTTGACCGTGGATGGCGGTTCGTCTCGGGTGGCCTCAAGAAGGCGCATGGCATGCTGGCGCACATCGGCCGGCCAGGGCGCCATGTGTCGGCCTGCCGCTTCGATGTTGCCGTGGAAAAGCGCCCGGGCCGCCTCTTCAAAGCCGGGTTCGTCGCCGGCCATCGCACTCATGAATCGGTAAGCGGATTCGCACGCGGCGCGAAGCGCATCGGCGCGCTGGCTCGAGCGGCTGGCGTGTTCGACCAGCTTGCGCAGCGCCACCGACGCGCCACCGCTTTGGCCAGCGAGCCAGGCCCAGTGACGCGGCAGCAGCGTGACTTCCCGCGCCACCACGCCCAGGCGCGGCCGGCCTGGGCGGCGCGCGTCGGTCGGTGTGCCTTCGCTGGGGTGCGCCGCCGCCGCGGTCGGCGCGATCGGCACGCGGTCGAGCACGGCGGCGCGCGTGCCACGGAGGTCCAATTCCACCGGTTGGCTCGTCGTGGCGTCGAAGATCAGCAGGCTGGGCTGCGCATGCCGGTCGACCCAGCTCTTCGCCTTGGCGGCCACTTCCTGTGGCGTACCCACGGCAATGCACTTGCTTCGGTTGAAGGCAATCCAGGTCGTTGCGGAGGGACGATCCATGCGGCAATCTTGGAGCGGCGGATCGCAAAATTGTACCCGGATATAATTGATTGCGCGAACGATCCAGGTGAATTCGTCGGGGTCTGCGCAGTGCCGCCGACGCGGACCGATGCTCGGTGGCATAGGCGTCACCGGTTCTTGCGCGATGGCTCCTTCAATTGCGCTGCGGTGCTCGTTTGTCCAACGACCATTCGAACGAGAGGTGCAGCACCTGCACGGCACCATGGCGAGGGTCGGCAAACCATGAGACACGCGCACTCATGCCATCGCCGAGGCTCCATCGAAACGACGGCGCCACCAGCGGGGCGAGCGCCATGCGCTCGGTCGTCGAGCCGTAGCCGGTGACCGCGCCAAACAACACACCGAAGCGGTGTTCGCGGTCGATGCGCCACAACCATCCGGCGTAGGCACTGTCGTGTTCGTAGCTGTTGCGGAACGCCCCGAGCGTGACCCCGTTGGCCCAATGCAGGTAAACGCCTGGGTTGACGCCGTTGTAGCCGGCCGCGGAATGCTGGCTCACGGTGTGCAGTCCGACCGACTGCGGAGCTTCCAGCGCGATGCCCGTAGCGGGCCATGTGAGGGCAAGCAACAGGGCGGGTTTGAGCAAGTGACGGCTTGGTCGCGAAGGTCTTTTGAATTCTCGGCGCTGCGAGCCGCTGGCGGGGGCGGTTTGCTCTTCCGCTTTCGCGTTCAGGCGCGAGCGTTGGGCGAATGCGGTACTTTGCCGCAGGCGCACTCAAGCGCACCAGCACTCAGCGCAGATGCGGTGCCCTGGCGCCTGGCGCAGCCGCCGGGGCACAACACGATCCAGCCGCTACGCTTCGGCAGCCGCCTTCAGATTGGCCAAACCGGTCTCGAAATCCTTGCCGATCAGACGGTCCATGCTGATGAACACGCCCATCAATTTCGAAACAAACGGTGCCGGGCCATGCATGGCCCAGACGACCTCGGTTGCGCCACCACGCGCTGCCAAGCTGAACTCGGCGACGTTGTGGGCCTCCATGGGCTTCAGAAAATCAAGTTTGATGGCGATCCGGTTCGGAGCCATCGCTTCGGTGATCTCCATCCGGCCTTGACCCACCTTGCCGTTGCCTGCCCATTCGTACACCGCGCCCTTGCCGACCGACGCACCGCTGTGGGTCTTCTGCATGGCCGGGTCGAGCTTCTCCCAGGGTGACCAGCTTGACCAACGGTGAAAGTCGTTCACGAAGCCGAAGACCTTTTCAGGGCTGGCCTGGATCGTCGTGGCTCGCTGGACGCGAAACGTGTCGGGCCGGGAATGGGCGTACAACGCCAACGCCACCAGCGCGATGACCAACAGCACTACGATGTTCATGAGCATCACGCAGCTCCCGAGATGCGCAAACCGCCAATGGCATCGATCGTACTGCGCCCTTGCCGTCAGGTCATCAGCAAGAGGCCGAGGCCGATGGCAGCAGGTACACATGCAGCAGCGCGATGATGCCTACGACCGCGTTTGCAAGCAAGGACATGGGTGGTTCTTCAGAGCTGCGCGTTCAACGCGAAGGTAATTCCTCGATGCGTGGCCGACCACGCGCGATCGGGCGCGCCATCGACATGCCAATGGCGTGTCTACGCATCGGCAGGCCTGGCTTCGAACAACTCAACCGGATTGCCCGACGGATCTTCAACCAGCACCTGTCGCCCGCCAGGCCCTTTGATGGGCTTGCTGCGGAATCGCACCTCCAGGGCTTTCAAGCGGGCCAAGGTCTCATCGAGGGTGGTTACCTCGATCACCAGGCGGTTCCAACCCCCCGCTTCGGGCAGGCGCCCGTCGGGAAGTTTCTTTCGCGCCGACGTTCCGGGCCCGCTCAACCAGAGTGACAAGCCCTTGCGCTTGACGATTGCAAACGGCGGCCCCCAACGATCGGTCAGCCTGAAGCCCAAGGCGCGATAGAAGGGAAGGGCGGCGTCAACGTCATCGACAAGGTAGCGAACTGTGGCCATGGCGGGACTGCGTGAAGTACCGAACCCGATTCTGCAACAAGTGGCCAGGATGCGGCATTCAGCGCGGTGTGCTGCCTTGCCGTGAGCGCGCCCGGATCGATTGCACGATGCGATCGTTCATGGCTTCGAACTCCTTCAGCAGCTTGTC
>JANNKS010000006.1:0-15543 GCA_031396425.1 Rhizobacter sp.
GTTCTGGGTCGACCCCGAGTCGCCGTATCACAAGGATGTGTTTGCACAGGACAAGGAGTACGTGCTGTTTTGCGCCGGCGGCTGGCGTTCGGCGCTCGCGACCAAGACGCTGATGGACATGGGCCTGGAGCGGGTGGCGCATGTGGAAGGCGGCTTCACGGCCTGGAAAGGGGCGGGTGCGCCGGTGGCGGAAAAGGCCGAGAAGACGCCGCGCGCCGACAAGCCTGGCCAGGCTTGATCCATGGAGCTGGCGTCGCAATTGCGCATCCAGGCCCGCGCGAACCGCCTGGCGAACCGGCGCCTGCACGCAGCGATCGCGACCTTGCCCGAAGCGGAATTCGGCGCAGCGCGCAGCGGCTTCTTTCCGAGCATCGGGCTGACGCTGAATCACATCCTGGCCGTGGACGAGTACTACGTCGGCGCGCTGCACGGTTCAACTGGGCTGGTCGCCGCGTACCGCGCGTTCGTGCCGGCGGATTCGCTGAGCCGTCTTGCGCCGCGCCAGACCGCCAGCGACGAGCGCCTGATCGCCTGGTGCGATCGTCTCGATGCCGCGGGCTGCGAGCGTGCGGTGAGCATGGAGCGTGCCGACCATGTGCAGACCGATCTTGCGGCCCATGTGTTGGCGCACCTGTTCATGCACCAGACCCACCATCGGGGTCAGGTGCACGCCATGCTGAGCAGCACCGACGCCCAGCCACCCCAGCTCGACGAATTCCTGATGCCCAGTGAGGCCGGGTTGAGGGTCGACGACATGGCGGCGCTGGGTTGGGACGAAGCTGCAATGTTTCGCTCTGGCTAGAATCGTGTGATTGACGTATACGTCAATTGCTTCCCGACCGCCGCCGCTGCGGCGTTTGCGTTCAAGAAACCCCAACATGCCCGCACTCGTTTCCAAGCTCAACCCGCGCAGCGAAGAGTTCAAGGCGAATGCGGCGGCGATGCGCGCGCTGGTCGATGACCTGAATGCGAAGCTGGCGCAGGTCGCACTCGGCGGCGGCGAGGCGGCGCGCGCCAAGCACCTGGGGCGGGGCAAGCTGCTGCCGCGTCAGCGCGTCGAGATGCTGCTCGACCCGGACACGCCCTTCCTCGAGATCGCGCCGCTCGCAGCGCTGAACATGTACAAGGAGCGTGGTGGGCACGATGCCGCACCGGGCGCGGGCCTGATCGCCGGCATCGGCCGCGTCTCGGGCGTCGAATGCCTGATCGTGTGCAACGACGCGACCGTGAAGGGCGGCACCTACTTTCCGCTGACGGTGAAGAAGCACCTGCGCGCGCAGGAGATCGCGATGCAGAACCGCTTGCCGTGCATCTACCTCGTCGATTCGGGCGGCGCCAACCTGCCGAACCAGGACGACGTGTTCCCGGACCGCGACCACTTCGGTCGCATCTTTTTCAACCAGGCGAACATGAGCGCCCAGGGCATTCCACAGATCGCAGTGGTGATGGGCTCGTGCACGGCGGGGGGTGCCTACATGCCGGCGATGAGCGACGAATCGATCATCGTGAAGAACCAGGGCACGATCTTCCTCGGCGGCCCGCCGCTGGTGAAGGCCGCGATCGGCGAGGTGGTGAGCGCCGAAGACCTGGGCGGTGGCGATGTGCACACCCGCTTGTCGGGCGTGGCCGACCATCTGGCGCAGAACGACACCCATGCGCTGGCGATCGCGCGCGCGAGCGTGGCGAACCTGAACTGGCGCAAGGAGGTCACGATGCAGCGTGCCCCGGCGCGTGCGCCGCTGTTCGACACGGGCGAACTTCACGGGGTGATTCCCACCGACACGCGCAAGCCGTACGACGTGCACGAGATCATCGCGCGCATCGTCGACGGCTCCGAGTTCGACGAGTTCAAGGCGCGTTACGGCACCACGCTGGTGACCGGCTTTGCGCACATCGAAGGCCAGCCGGTGGGCATCGTCGCGAACAACGGCATCCTGTTCTCCGAGTCGGCGATGAAGGGCGCGCATTTCATCGAACTGTGCGGCCAGCGCAAGATTCCGCTCGTGTTCCTGCAGAACATCACCGGCTTCATGGTGGGCCGCAAGTACGAGAGCGAAGGCATCGCCAAGCACGGCGCGAAGATGGTGACCGCGGTGTCCACCGTCAACGTGCCGAAGTTCACCGTCATCATCGGCGGCAGCTTCGGCGCGGGCAACTATGGCATGTGCGGCCGGGCCTACAGCCCGCGCTTCCTGTGGATGTGGCCGAACGCGCGCATCTCGGTGATGGGCGGCGAGCAGGCGGCAAGTGTGCTGGCCACCGTGAAGCGCGACGGCATCGAAGCCAAGGGGTCGGCCTGGAGCGCGGAAGAAGAAGCCGCATTCAAGCGGCCCATCCTCGACCAGTTCGAGCACCAGGCGCACCCCTACTACGCCAGCGCGCGGCTGTGGGACGACGGCGTGATCGACCCGGCCGATACGCGCCGCGTGCTCTCGCTGGCGATCAGTGCCAGCCTGAACGCGCCGATTCCCGATGTGAAGTTCGGCGTATTCCGCATGTAGCCGGCGGCATGGACAACATCTACCTCACGCCCGACCACGCGCTGCTGCGCGAGCAGGTGGCGCGTTTCATCGCGCGCGAGGTCGAGCCGCATGCGCTGGCCTGGGAGGCGGCTGGTGTCACGCCGCGCGAGGTGTTGCGCAAGATGGGCGACGCCGGCATGCTCGGCCTGATGTACAGCAGCCGCTGGGGCGGTGGCGACGCCGATGCGCTGAGCAACCTGGTGTTCGCCGAGGCGCTGTCGCAGTCGACCTTCGGCGGCTTCATCATCACGGTGCTGGTGCACACCGACATGGCCAGCCCGCACCTGCACCACGCCGGCACGCCCGAACAACAGGCGAAGTACATGCCCGGCATCACGGCGGGGCGAATCATCACCGCGGTGGGCATCACCGAACCGGGGGCCGGCTCGGACGTGGCGGGCCTGAAGACGAGTGCCACACGTGTCAGAGATGCAGATGGCGATGCCTGGCTGCTCAATGGCAGCAAGATGTTCATCACGAACGGCGTGCACGCCGACCTGTATTTCATCGCGGCGCGCACCTCGCCGGCGCGCCACGGCATCTCGATGTTCATCGTCGAAAAGGGCACGCCGGGCTTCAGCGTCGGCCGCACGCTGGACAAGACCGGCTGGCTGTCTTCCGACACCGCCGAGCTCGTGTTCGAGAACTGCCGCATCCCGGCGGCGAACCTGCTTGGCGAGGAGAACAAGGGCTTCCATTCGGTGATGAAGAATTTCCAGACCGAACGCATTGCGCTGGGCGCGATGGCGGTGGGGCACGCCACACAGGCGCTCAAACTCACGCTGGACCATGTGCGCGACCGACTCGCGTTCGGCGCGACGCTGTTCGACAAGCAGGTGGTGCGCCAGCGTTTGGCGATGCTCGACGCGAAGACGCGCGCGGCGCGCCAGTACCTTTACCACTGTGCCTGGCTGGCCACGCAGGGCCGTGACGTGGTGCAGGATGTGTCGATGCTGAAGGCGCTCACCGGTGAGTTGGTGAACGAGGTGGTGCAGGGCTGCCAGCAGTTTCACGGCGGCATGGGCTACATGCGCGGCACGACCATTGAACGGCTCTGGCGCGATGCGCGCGTTCTCGCCATCGGCGGCGGCGCCACCGAGGTGATGCTCGATGAAGCGGCGAAGCGTTACTGAGCGCGCCGGTGTCGACCCCGGCAGAATGATGTGGCAGGGCAAAGGCACGGCGGTATGAGCACCATCACACTCGACGTGACGCGCGACGCCGCGGTGGCGCGCGTTTTTCTGAACCGTCCCGACGTTCGCAACGCGTTCAACGACGGTGTCATCGCCGAACTGGCGCAGACCTTCAATGCACTCGCGGCCGACACGTCGCTGCGCTGCATCGTGCTGGGCGGGCGCGGCAAGGCCTTCTGCGCCGGCGCCGACCTGTCGTGGATGCGTGCGATGGCCGACTACGACTGGGACCAGAACCGTGCCGACGCCGCCCAGCTCGCCGACATGCTGTGGTCGATCTACAGCTGCCCGATTCCGGTGGTCGGGCGCATCCAGGGCGACTGTTATGCCGGTGGCGTCGGCCTGGCAGCGGTGTGCGACGTGCTGGTGGCGGCCGATGCGGCCCACTTCTGCCTCAGCGAAGCGCGCCTGGGCCTGCTGCCGGCGACGATCAGCCCCTATGTGATTCGCGCCATGGGCGAGCAGGCGGCGCGGCGTTATTTCATCACCGCGGAACGTTTCAGCGCGGCGCAGGCGCAGGCGTTCGGGTTTGTGCACGAGGTCTGCGCTGCTGAATCGCTCGATGCGAAGGTCGACGAACTGGTCGCGGCGCTGGTGGCGAACGGCCCGATGGCGGTGCGCGCCTGCAAGACGCTCGTGCACGACGTCGCCGGGCGCGCGATCGACGCGAGCCTGCGCGCCGAGACGGCCCGGCGCATTGCCGACATTCGCGCCAGCGCCGAAGGCCGCGAAGGCGTGCAGGCCTTTCTCAACAAGCGCAAGCCGAACTGGCTGCAGGACTGAGCGATGGCTGTCGATCTGGACACGACGCAGCTGATGGCGATTGCCGCGGCGCTGGGTTGGGCCAGCGGCCTGCGCCTGTACCTGGTGGTGTTTCTCACCGGCCTGGCTGGCTTGATGGGGTGGGTCGATCTGCCGGCCGGCTTGAAGCTGTTGCAGCACCCGGCCCTGCTGGGCGCGAGCGGCTTCATGCTGTTCGTCGAATTCTTTGCCGACAAGATCCCCGGCCTGGACACGTTGTGGGACCTGGTGCACACGCTGGTGCGCATTCCCGCCGGGGCGGTGCTCGCGGCGGCGGTGTTCGGCGCCGACCAGTCCACCTGGGCCACGGCTGCCGCGCTGATCGGCGGCACGCTGGCGGCCACCAGCCACGTGGCCAAGGCCACCACCCGGGCGGCGGCGAATGCGTCGCCCGAGCCGTTTTCCAACCTCGGACTGTCGCTGCTCGGCGACAGCGCGGTGCCGGCTGCGCTGTGGTTGTCGTGGTCGCATCCGCTGGTGTTCTTCGCCGCGCTGGCGGTTGCACTGGTGCTGATGGTGGGGTTGATCTGGTTCTTTTCGAAGTTCCTGTTCGGATTGGCTCGGCGCGTGTCGGGTTGGCTCACCCCGAACTCACCCGCCGCTTGAACCCGCTTCCAGGGGCGGGCTCGGTACGGATTGAAGAGGCAACAATGTTCAAGAAGATCCTGATCGCCAACCGAGGCGAAATCGCCTGCCGCGTCGCCGCCACTGCGCGCCGGATGGGCATTCGCAGCGTCGCCGTCTACTCCGACGCCGACGCGCAGGCCAAACACGTGCTCGCCTGCGACGAAGCGGTGCACATCGGCGGCAATGCGCCGAAAGACAGCTACTTGCGCGGCGAACGCATCATCGCAGCGGCGCTGCGCACCGGCGCGCAGGCGGTTCATCCGGGCTACGGCTTTCTCAGCGAAAACGAGGACTTCGCCCAGGCCTGTGCCGATGCCGGCCTGGTGTTCATCGGCCCGCCGCCGTCGGCGATCAAGGCGATGGGCCTGAAAGCCCAGTCCAAGCACCTGATGGGCCAGGCCGGTGTGCCGCTGGTGCCGGGTTATCACGGCGCCGATCAGGACCCGGCGCTGCTGAACCGCGAGGCGCAGCGCATCGGCTTTCCGGTGCTGATCAAGGCGAGTGCGGGGGGCGGCGGCAAAGGCATGCGCATCGTCACGAAGGCGCAAGACTTCGACGCCGCGCTGGCGTCGTGCCAGCGCGAGGCGCGCAACAGTTTCGGCGACGACGCGGTGCTGATCGAACGCTACGTGACGCGGCCGCGCCACATCGAAATCCAGGTGTTCGGCGACACCCAGGGCGATTGCATATACCTGTTCGAACGCGACTGTTCGGTGCAGCGGCGCCACCAGAAGGTGCTGGAGGAAGCTCACGCGCCGGGCATCAGCGAAGCGCGCCGCCGCGAGATGGGTGCGGCGGCGGTGGCCGCGGCCAAGGCGGTGGGTTATGTCGGCGCGGGCACGGTCGAGTTCATCGCCGAACTCGCGCCTGAGGGCGACCTGCGCTTCTTCTTCATGGAGATGAACACCCGGCTGCAGGTGGAGCACCCGGTCACCGAGGCGATCACGGGGCTGGACCTGGTGGAGTGGCAATTGCGCATTGCCAGCGGCGAGCCGTTGCCGCTGCGCCAGGATCAGCTGCGCATGCATGGCCATGCCATCGAAGCGCGCATCTGCGCGGAAAACCCGGACGCGAATTTCCTGCCCGCCACCGGCACGCTGGCGGTGTACCGCACCCCGCCGTGTGTGGAATTCGAACGCGCCGCCGCGGTGCCATCCGGGGGTGTGACGACAGGCCTTCGCATCGACGCCGGTGTTCGCGAAGGCGACCCGATTTCGCCGTACTACGACTCGATGATTGCCAAGCTGATCGTCTGGGGCGAAAACCGCGCCGCGGCGCTCGCGCGGCTCGACGCGGCGCTGGCGGGCACGCACATCGTCGGCCTGCACACGAACGTGGCGTTCCTGCGCCGGGTCGCGGCGAGTGCGTCGTTTGCCCAGGCCGACCTGGACACGGCATTGATCGAACGCGAGCGTGCGGCGCTGTTCGATGCGGCGTCGCTGCCGCCTGAAGTGGCAGCGGCGGGCGTGGTGGCCCACACGCTGGCCGCAGAGCGCTCGCAGCAAGACAACGACCCCTGGTCACGGCGCGACGCATGGCGGCTGCACGGCGCGGCGGTGCGCAGTTTCGACCTCGAATCCGACGGCCAGCAGCGCGGCTTCACACTCGAGCGCAACCACAACGGTGCGCAATGGCTGGCGCATCAGGGTCAGCGCTGGCGCTTCGAATCGACCTCACGCGGCGCGGGGCGTCACGACGTCACCCTGGCTGAGCAGCGCTGGGCGTTGACGGTTTATGCCAGCGGCGAACGGTTCACCGTGCATTCGCCCGATCGCCAGGCCACGCTGAACCAGCACGACCCGATCGCCCACGCTGCCGATGGCGCTGTCGACGCCGGGCGCCTGACCGCGCCGATGCCGGGCAAGGTGGTGGCGTTCCTCACAACGCCCGGGCAGGTGGTCAGGCTCGGCGAGCCGCTCGCGGTGATGGAAGCGATGAAGATGGAGCACACCATCACCGCACCACGTGACGGCACCGTGCAGGCCCTGCTCTACGGCGTGGGCGACCAGGTGCTCGAGGGCGAAGAGTTATTGCGTCTGGAGCCGCTCGGGTGAGTCGGCAGGTGAAGCGCGGTGATCAGGCAGCGCCGATCTCAGGCCTCGCTGTTGCGACGCGCCAGACCCAGACGCGCGAGCCAGCCCACCTTGGGCAACGGCGCGGCGTCGATCTGGCTGCCATGCGCAGGCGGCAGGCTCAGCCCGAAGCCCGAAGTGTCTCTCGACCAATCCATCTCCTGCGCCTGGCGGCCCACCGGGGCGGCGCGTTTGGCGCTGCGGCTGACCGGCTTGTGGCTGGGCTTTTCCAGCGCCGCGGCGGCGCGGCGCGCACTCGCCTTGGCTTCGGCACGGTGCGCCATTTCGAGTTCGCGTGCCGCGCTAATCAACTCAGGCAGGCCGGAGTTGCGGCACAGGCGCAACGCCGCACGTGCGTCAAAGCCGCCTTGCACGAGGGCGGCAATGTCGAAATCCTGGTCAAGTTGGCGCCGCAGCATGAAGTGCAGCCGGGTGGCCAAGCGCAAGCGGGCGGTGGGATCCAAGACACTACTCCTGAGAACGTTGCCGTATGGTGCGGCGCTGCCCGGGTTGGCGCCATCCCCAGGTCGTGGGGTGCGGCGTGAACCTTGCACAACTCTTGAATGAGGTTCGAACATGATGCCCACGAGCGTGAAACTGGTCGAGGTCGGTCCGCGCGACGGGCTGCAGAACGAGGCGATGCCGGTCGAGACGGCACACAAGATCGAATTGGTCCACCGCCTGCAGGCGGCGGGCTTGCGCGAGATCGAAGTGACCAGCTTCGTCAGCCCCAAATGGGTGCCGCAGATGGGCGACAACAGCGCCGTGATGGCCGGCCTGGAGCGCCGCAGCGGGGTGCGCTATTCCGTGCTGACCCCCAACATGAGGGGGTTCGAGGCGGCGCTGCCGAGCCGGCCCGATGAAATCGTGGTATTCGGCGCCGCGACCGAAGCCTTCAGCCAGCGCAACATCAACTGTTCGATTGAAGAGTCGATTGAACGCTTCCGGCCGGTGGTTGACGCAGCGCACCGGCATGGCATCAAGGTGCGCGCCGCCATCTCATGTGCGCTGGGTTGCCCGTATCAAGGCGAGGTGAGCGCCGACGAGGTGGAACGCGTGGTGCGATTGATGCACGACATCGGCGTCGACCATTGCGGCGTCGCCGACACGATCGGCGTGGGCACACCGAAGCGCGTTCAGGCCGCGATGGAGCGCGCGCTGCGGCACTACCCGCTGCACGAGGTGAGCGGGCATTTCCACGACACCTATGGCCAGGCGCTCGCCAACATCCTGGCCTGCCTGGAGATAGGCATTGCCACCTTCGACGCCAGTGTCGCCGGGCTGGGGGGATGCCCCTACGCCAAGGGCGCGACCGGCAATGTGGCGACCGAAGACGTGCTGTTCATGCTGCGCGGCATGGAGATCGATACTGGCGTTGACCTGGACAAAGTCGTCGATGCCGGTGCCTTCATCTCCGGTGTGCTGGGTCGCCCGCCGGTCTCGCGCGCCGGCAAGGCGTTGTTGACGCGGCGCCAGAAGAGCGGCGCGTGAGTGCATCGCCGCCGGCACGCCCGGAAGGCTTCCTGCGTGTCGTGCGGGTGCTCGCCGCCGCGGACCATCCGCATGCGCCGCGCTGGCTCGACGTCGCCGCGCGAACGTCGCAGGAGGCCGCCGATGCCCTCGGCGTGGCGGTCAGGCAGATTGCGAAGAGCGTGGTCTTTCGCCGCCGCAGCGATGCCGCCGCGGTGCTCGTCGTGACCTCGGGTGACCGACGTGTCGATGAAACCAAGGTCGCAGCGGTGGTCGGAGCGCTTGGCCGCGCCGACGCCGAATTCGTCAAGGCCAGCACCGGCTTCACGATCGGAGGCGTTGCGCCGGTGGCGCACGTCACGGCCGCGGTGACGCTGATCGACCGCGAGTTGTTCCGGTTCGACCAGATCTGGGCTGCGGCAGGGCATCCGAACGGCGTGTTCCAGCTCAGCCCCGATCAGCTTGTGGTGCTGACCGGCGCGCCAGTGTGTGACGTGACTGCCGATGTGCCGGCATGACCCCGCTGGGCCGCTTTGCGCCCGAGTTGTGGGACGATGTCGCCGGTCTCGTTGTCGCCCGAAACCCGATGTCCCCAGCCCCGTCCGCGCCCATTGCCAGCCCTTGCATCAACGTCTGCCGCATGAATGAGCGCAGCGGCTTGTGCGAAGGGTGCCTGCGCACGCTCGACGAGATTGCCCAATGGTCGCTGATGGACGAGGCGATGAAACTGCGCGTCTGGGGCCTGCTGGATCAACGCCGACAGCACTGTGCGCCCGGCATCGAGGAGGCGCGGTGAGGCGGCTGCAGTTCTGGTTCGACCCAGTGTCACCGTACGCCTACCTTGCGTTTGAACGCCTGCCCGAAGCGCTGGTGGGCCAGTCGTATGTGGTCGACTACCGCCCGGTGCTGTTCGCCGGCCTGCTCGAGCACTGGGGCCAGAAGGGCCCGGCCGAAATGGAGCCCAAACGCGCCTGGACCTTCCGTCAGGTCGAGTGGCTCGCGCGGCGCCATGGCTTGCCGCTGCACACGCCGCTGCAACACCCCTTCAACCCGATCGCGCTGCTGCGGCTGGTGCTGGCCACGGCACCGGCAGGCGGCACACCGAACCGGCGCGCGGTGGAGACCGTGCTGCGCCACGTCTGGTGCGGCGCGGGCGCGGATGCAACCGACCCGGCGCGCCTGCAACTGCTTGCCCACACGCTGGCTCCGCAGCGCGACCCCCAGAGCGCCGAAGTGAAAAGTGAGTTGCGCCAGGCCGGCCAGGAAGCCCTTGCGCTGGGAGTGTTCGGCGTGCCGACGATCGAATGCGAAGGACGCCTTTTCTGGGGCCTGGACAGCCTGGAGATGCTGGCCGAGTGCCTGCGCGGCGAACCCTGGTTCGACGCCGGGTGGAATGCCGCGGGCGCGCCCCGTGCCGGCGTGCAGCGCAAGGCCTGACGCTGTTGCAGGCGTGGTGGCGCGTGCCACCCGCGCGCCCATTTCGGTGCGCCAGGTTGCGGCCGCGCTGTCAGTCTGTGTTGGTTTGGCGTCAGCCTGTGTTGGCTTGGTGTCAGAGCGCGGTCAGTGGAAGAGCGCATGATCGGCCTTGCTGCAGGTTTCGGCAGCGGTTCATGGGCACTCAGGAGACAAACATGGAAAACGAGTTGGCGATTCGAATCGCGAACCATCCCAAATACATGGAATTGAAGGCCAAGCGCACCAGCTTCGGTTGGTGGCTGACGCTGGCGATGATGGTCGTTTATTACGGCTTCATCCTGCTGGTGGCCTTCAACAAACCCTTCCTGTCGCAGCGCCTGGGCGACGGCGTCATGACGATGGGCATTCCGATCGGCTTTGGCGTCATCGTGTTCACGGTCGTGATCACCGCGCTCTATGTGAGGCGCGCCAACCGCGAATACGACGACCTGGCCGATGCAGTCTCGAAGGCGGTGCTGAAATGAATCACGCTGGATTCAAGATGAGTGAGTCGGCGCGGCGCCTGCTGACGCTGTTCGCGTTGTTCGGCGTGTCTGCGGTGGTGTATGCCGCCGGTGCCGACCTCGGCCAGGCGGCCAAGCAGGCGACCAACTGGACTGCGATCGGCATGTTCGGTGCGTTCGTCGTGGCGACGCTGTTCATCACCAAATGGGCCGCTTCCAAGACCAAGTCGGCGGCTGATTTCTATACGGCCGGCGGCGGCATCACGGGCTTCCAGAACGGTCTGGCGATCGCGGGCGACTACATGTCGGCCGCCTCGTTCCTGGGCATCTCCGCGGCGGTGATGGCCAGCGGCTTCGACGGGCTCATCTACTCCATCGGCTTTCTCGTCGGCTGGCCCGTCATCACCTTCCTGATGGCCGAGCGGCTGCGCAACCTGGGCAAGTTCACTTTTGCCGACGTGGCCGCTTTCCGCTTCGAGCAAAAGCCCATCCGCATCTTCGCCGCCTCGGGCACGCTCGTGGTGGTGGCGTTCTATCTGATCGCGCAGATGGTCGGCGCGGGCCAGCTCATCAAGCTGCTGTTCGGGCTGGAGTACTGGATCGCGGTGGTGATCGTCGGCTCGCTGATGATGGTCTACGTGCTGTTCGGCGGCATGACGGCGACCACCTGGGTGCAGATCATCAAGGCCTGCCTGCTGCTGGGCGGCGCGAGCTTCATGGCACTGGCGGTGCTGTGGCACTTCGGCTTCAGCCCCGAGGCGATGTTCGCCGGCGCGGTGAAGATCAAGACCGATCTGGCACTCAAAGACGGCAAGGTGGCCGAGGCTGCCGCAAAGATCGGCCAGTCGATCATGGGCCCGGGCAACTTCGTGAAAGACCCGATCTCGGCCATCAGCTTCGGCATGGCGCTGATGTTCGGCACGGCAGGATTGCCGCACATCCTGATGCGCTTCTTCACCGTGCCCAGCGCCAAGGAAGCGCGCAAGAGCGTGATGTGGGCGACCGGCTGGATCGGCTACTTCTACCTGCTGACCTTCATCATCGGCTTCGGCGCCATCACCTTCGTGCTGACCAACCCGCAGTTCCTCGACGCCAAGGGCGGCCTGCTGGGCGGCGGCAACATGGCGGCCATCCACCTGGCCAATGCGGTCGGTGGCAATGTGTTCCTGGGCTTCATCTCGGCGGTGGCCTTTGCGACCATCCTGGCGGTGGTGGCCGGCCTCACGCTGTCGGGCGCGTCGGCCGTATCGCACGACCTGTACGCCACCGTCATCAAGAAGGGCAATGCAGACAGCGCCTCGGAGCTGAAGGTGTCGCGCATGACCACCCTGGCGCTGGGCGTGTTGGCGGTGGCGCTGGGCATCGTATTCGAGAAGCAGAACATCGCATTCATGGTGTCGCTGGCATTTGCCATCGCGGCCTCGGCCAACTTCCCCGTGCTGTTCATGAGCGTGCTGTGGAAGGACTGCACCACCAAGGGCGCCGTCATTGGCGGCTTCCTGGGGCTGATCTCGTCGGTCGCGCTCACGGTGGTGTCGCCTTCGGTATGGGAAGCCACACTGGGCAACCCCAAGGGCACGGCACTGTTCCCGTACACCTCGCCGGCGCTGTTTTCGATGACGATCGCATTCGTCGGCATCTGGCTGTTTTCGGTACTGGACCGCAGCGCGCGGGCCAAGACCGATCGCGCGGGCTTCCTGGCGCAGCAGGTGCGCTCGGAAACCGGCATCGGCGCGGCCACGGCCTCGGGCCACTGACGCAGAATGCCCGATGGCGTCGCCGTCTGCGGCGCTGTCGGGTTTGCTCATTGACGGGACTGCCGGCCGATGCCGCGCAGTCCCTTTGTGCTTGACGGCTCGCTTCGCCAGACGAAGGGCCCAGGCCAGCAGTCGCGCAGGATCGCCATGAGTATTCACCACCCCTTGCACCCGGGGCCGCAGCACGCGGACGAACCGACGCCGCTCGAGCAGCGCGAATTCCTGTCGCTGATGATGGCGCGCGTCGCGGATGCGTTGGTGCGGCCGCCCTTCTATGTCGAGGCCGGTCTGGACCTGGTGTCGGTGTGCCGCCTGCTCGCCCAGGCTGGCCAGACCAACGCACTGGTGCGCGACGGGCAGCGCTTGGGCATGTTCACCACCACCGATCTGCGCGACGCACTGCTGCTGGCAACGCCGCCTGCCGAACTGCCGGTGCGCGAGGTGGCGCACTTCGAGCTGATCGCGGTGCATCCGCACGATCGGCTGTTCGAGGCCTTGCTGCTGATGATTCGGCATCGCGTGCACCGGGTGCTGGTGCGCGATTCAGACCAGGTGCATGGGGTGCTCAGCCAGCTCGACCTGATGAGTTACGTCGCGAACCATTCGCACATCGTCGCGTTGCAGATCGAACAGGCGACGACCGTCGAACAGCTGCGCACCGCTTCACTCAAGATGGACCGCCTGGTCACGATGTTGCACAGCAGCGGGGTGCGCGTCGACGCCGTCGCGGCGCTGGTGCGCGAGCTCAATTCGCAGCTGATGCGCCGGCTCTGGACGCTGCTCGCGCCGGCGGATCTGATCGCCAACAGCTGCCTCGTCGTGATGGGCAGTGAAGGCCGTGGCGAGCAGATCCTCAAGACCGACCAGGACAACGCGCTGCTGCTGCGCGACGGTTTCGAATGCGCTTCGCTCGAAGCCGTCGTGACCCAGTTCAGCGCCGCGCTGAGCCGCCTGGGTTTTCCGCCTTGCCCGGGCGGCATCATGGTGACGAACCCGCTGTGGCGCCAGCCGCTCGCGGATTTCAAGGCCACCTTGCGCGAATGGCTGTTCGGTGCCGACCCGCAAGGGCCGATGAACCTGGCGATTTTTCTGGACGGAGCGGTTGTCGCAGGCGACGCCGCTGTGCTGCAGGCGGCGCGCCAGTTCGTCGACGACGCGCTGGCCGACAGCGACGCCTTCCTGGCGCGCTTCGCCGCCGCCGCGGACCAGTTTCCCGACTCGGCGAGCTGGTGGACACGGTGGACCGCGCTGCGCAGAAATGGTGAAACGCCGCTCGACCTGAAGAAGATCGGCACCTTCCCCATCGTGCACGGCGTGCGCGCACTGGCGCTGCAATACCGCATCGGCGCGTTGGCAACGTCGCAGCGCCTTGCCGCACTCAGCGAGCGCGGGTTGCTCGACGCCGAGCTCGCCCGCGATCTGGTCGACTCACTGCATTTCCTGATGGGCCTGAAGCTGAAACATCAGCTGGAACAGCGCCAGTCCGGCGTGGATGCCGACAACCTGATCGTGTTGTCGCAACTCGGCACGCTCGAGCGCGATACGCTGAAGGACAGTCTGGCGATCGTCAAGCGGTTCCGCCAGGTCGTGCATCAGCATTTCAAGCTTGACGCGCTATGAGCCGCGCGGCACACCGCCCGCGGGAGGCAAGATCGTGAATGGCTTGGGGTCGCAGCGCCTGGTCGCGCTGTTCGGCGTCGGCGTGTTGCTGTTCAACTTTCCGTTGCTCGCGCTGTGGGACCGCAACGCGTTGTTGTTCGGCGTGCCGCTCTTTCCGGCCGCCTTGTTCGTCATGTGGGCTCTGCTGATCGGGGCGTTGGGCTGGCTCGTCGAGCGCTCATCCGATGTGGATGCGGCCGACGCTCCCGTTCTGGGGCCGCTCCCGGACCGGCCCGCGCCCGGCCCGCGCCAGACCGACACCTGATCGACCCTGCGATGCTTTCCGTTCCGCTGGTGATCGCCGCGTCGTTCGCCTACCTGCTGCTGCTGTTCGGCGTGGCGAGCTTTGCCGACCGACGTGCACAGCAGGGCCGCTCGATCATCGCCAATCCCTGGGTGTATTCGCTGTCGCTCGCGGTGTATTGCACCGCCTGGACCTATTTCGGCAGCGTCGGGCGCGCCGCCTCGTCGGGGGTGTGGTTCCTGCCGATCTACCTCGGGCCGATGTTGGCGATGGTGCTCGCCTGGATGGTGGTGCGCAAGATGATCCGCATCGCCAAGACCTACCGCATCACGTCGATCGCAGATTTCATCGCCAGCCGCTACGGCAAGAGCCCGGTACTGGCCGGCGCGGTGACCCTCATCACGGTGGTGGGCATCGTGCCCTACATCGCGTTGCAGTTGAAGGCCATTTCAGGCGGGTTCACGCTGCTGACCACACCGTCGGGTGCGCCGATTGCGGGTGCCGTGCCGCTCTGGCACGACAGCACGCTTTACTTCGCGCTCGCGCTGGCCGCTTTCACGATCATGTTCGGCGCGCGCCACCTCGACAGCACAGAACGCCACGAGGGCATGGTTGCGGCGATCGCCTTCGAGTCGGTGGTCAAGCTTGCAGCGTTCATCGCGGTGGGCGTGTTCGTCAGTTTCGCCCTGTTCGACAGCCCGGCCGCCCTCTTTGCTCGCGCACAGGAACTGCCCGAGTGGCGCCAGCTGTTCGCGGCCGGCACGGGCAAGGCCTTCGCGTATGAACAATGGTTTGCACTGACCTTGCTCGCCATGCTGTCGGTGATCTTCCTGCCGCGCCAGTTCCAGGTGATGGTGGTGGAAAACGTCGACGAACGGCACTTGAAACGCGCGGTCTGGGTGTTTCCGCTCTACCTGCTGCTGATCAACCTGTTCGTGTTGCCGATCGCGTTTGGCGGGCTGGTCCTGCTCGGCAACGTCAATGCCGATCCGGAAGCCTACGTGCTTTCGCTGCCCTTGCGGCACGGCCAGCCGATGCTCGCTCTGGCCGCGTTCATCGGAGGGCTTTCTGCGGCGACGGGCATGGTGATCGTCGAGACGATTGCCGTCTCGACGATGGTCTGCAACGACCTCGTGATGCCGCTGCTGCTGCGCCTGCGCCGATTCGGCGCGCGCGCGCGCGGCGACCTGAGCCGCCTACTGCTGCGGATTCGCCGCGCGGCGATCCTGGGCATCTTGCTGCTCGGTTTCGTCTACTTCCGCGTCGCCGGCGAGGCCTA
>JANNKS010000061.1:0-2851 GCA_031396425.1 Rhizobacter sp.
CCGCCGGCGAAATGAAGCGCCTGATCGATCTACCGCGCCTAAGTCCATGGCGCGAACACCTTCGCTACAGCATGCTGTCTCAACAGGGCGTTGCGCGAGAGGCTCACTACGTCCACCCAAGCCCACAAGCAGCTGCGCTTACTCTGGCGAACTACGCACCGGCAAACCGCGCTGACTTGATGGCGCTCACGCTCGACCACCTGCGCGACATCGAGCACCACTTGCGGGGCGCCGATACTTTTGAGTTGAGGCTGTTCTGGAGGAAAGGCGGCAATAGCGTCATGTTGCCAATCGATGAGAACGATTGTCGCGACCTCCTGCTCGCAAAGTTACGCGATCGGCTTGCCCCGCTGGGTGTCCATGTCGTGCCGGAACGCAGAGCCGCCGACGACAAGAGGGCCGACCTGCGCGTCGAATTCACGGCTGCCGGTCGAATTTTGGCTGTTCCGGTCGAGATCAAGAAGGAAAACAATGTCAACCTGTGGCTGGCGTGGCGCGACCATCTGCAAGCGCTGTATTCGAATGATCCCGCAGCCGATGGCCACGGCATTTATCTGGTGCTTTGGTTCAACCACATGCCTCGCTCTTCGCCCGAAGGTGAGAGACTTACTGGTGCTGAAGACCTGGAACGACTCTTGACAGAGCGCATCCCCTCTTCGGAACGCGCTCGACTTGTCGTGCAGGTCATGGACTTGTCCCTGCCCGCTTGATTCAATCCCGACTTGTAGTTTGCCGCCTGAACGGCGGCTTTTCGGATTGCCGGCGACTGTCGGCTGCTGGCCGGGACTGGCCGCTCACGAACGGCGGCTCCTATGGATCAACAGTATCAGTTGCGCTTTACGCTCGACGGAGCCTGGTTCGTCCGAATCCGGCCAATCGGTTTGAAAACCGAGACGGCGGGCTCCGCGGCTGCCATTCCAGCAATCAGCTTGCGGCAGCAGGCAAGGCGGCGAGTTCCGCCCGGTCCTGGCGCCAATGCACGCCCGCGCGCTCCTCCCTGAAGCCGCACTGCAGGTACAGCGACATCGCCTCCGCACGGTCCTGCCGGACCGTCAGCGCGGCGCGCCTGCACCCGCGGCTTTCACCCCAGCGCATCGCGTGAAGTAGCAGTGCGCGGCCGAGCCCGCGGCCCCGGGTTGCCGCGTCGACGCCAAGGTAATCCACATACAGCTCGCCCATCGCCGCGTCGTCCTTCGCGACGAGATAGCCCGCGGTCCGGCGGTCGAGCCACGCTGTCAGCACCAAACGCGCGCCGTCGCTGACGGCGGCCGCCATGTCCTCGTCCGAGAGGTACGAGCCGGGGAACAAACCGTGGTGTAGAGGCAGCCAATGCCGAAGATCGTCCGGCCGCGCGCGTGTAATGCGCGCATCGGCCGCGGGCACTGTCCCGGCATCGCCGAGCGCCGCTTGCAAAACACGGTGCACGTCCATCCGACGGTAGCTGGCACCGAGGTAGAGCGCGGCCAGCGTCTCGTCGTCCTCGCTCGGAAACGCATCAAATCGACTGATTTCGGACAGCGAGCGCTCCAAAGTGTTCAGCAGCGCGGCTTCGAGTGCCGCCGACGTCAGACCTGGGACCGCCCATGGTCCGCGAATCCAGGCACGCCGCTGAGACCTGTCGATCTCGCACCCGATGACGCCGAGCGTTTCCCCATGCGAGCCGGCTGCGCGCCAGAAGGCCGCCTCGTCGGCCGGCAATGCGGCAAGCTCAGCCACGTGGCTGCGCTCGTCATCGCCCTGGTCGCCGTGCAGACACCGCACGCGGCCGTCCGCCGCTCGGTTGCTTTGGAAGATGAATGCACCAAGAGAAGGCCACTCGCTGGGCGGGACGAGGCTGATCACCCGTGTGGTCCCAGCCGTGGAGGTCGCTGTGGGGTCGAAATCCATGGCGCATGCTACCGATGGAGTGGAGTGGAGTGGAGTGGAGCGGAGTGGGGTGGGGTGTGGGTGGCATCACAGTACCCGCGACGGGACCGGCAGCGATGAAAGGCGGGTATCGGATCAGCCAGGGTCTTTGGCCGGAGTGAGCGCGCCGACTCAAGCCGTTGGCGGGTGGACGCCTTGCCGCCGTCGCCACGCCGCAGGCGGCGAACCGTACTCGCGCCGGAAGGCTCGGCTGAAGGCGGTATAGGTCTGGTAGCCCACGTCCTCGGCAATGCGCGCCAGCGGCGCGTTGCTGCGCGTCAGCAGGTTGGCCGCCAGCAGGATGCGCCACTGTGTCAGGTACTGCATCGGCGAGGTGCCCACCAGGTCCTGGAAACGTTCGGCCAGCACTGAACGCGACGTGTGCGCCGTGCGCGCCAGTTCCTCGAGCGTCCAGGCATGCGCCGGGCGGCTGTGCAGTGCATTGAGTGCTGCGCCGGCGATGCGGTCGCCGACACGGACCGATCAAGGACTCACGACGTTGAACTCATTGGCCGGGCTCGCAAAGTGGCCCCGCACCGCAGGGCTGCCCATGTTCGAGGTGATGGTCGTCGAGACACTCTGGACGCCGACCGTCGAGAACGTGACGGTGAAGGCACCGTTGCCGACGATGCGCCCAAAATTGACGAGGAAGGTCTTGGGGGAAAACGTCGCGCCGGGATCGGTTGAGTTCAAGGACACCGTGTAGGACCCTTGGTCGAAGCCACAGGCGACACGGATGCCCCCGGGCACGGGGACACCACGGGACACCGCCTTCGGGGCGGCGGTGGTTGGCGCAGGAGCCGCCGGACACGAGGCGACTCCGGGTTCGACGTAGTAGAAGCTCTGGCAAGAGCCGTGCTTTGTGCCAACGGCCAAGACGAGCACCAGCAGGGTTCTGCACACTGCACTCATCGTCGCCCCGAGGGTCTCACGATGCCCATCGCGC
>JANNKS010000073.1:0-1819 GCA_031396425.1 Rhizobacter sp.
GCAACTTGCCCGAATGGGAGCTGGGCCTGCAGCTGATCGAAGAAAGCAAGGCGGACAGCCTGGGCTTCGACCTGCTCGATCCCACCAAACTGATTCCCGAGGAACTGGTCCCCGTGCAGCTGGTGGGCAAGATGGTTCTCAACCGCAACCCGGACAACTTCTTTGCCGAAACTGAGCAAGTGGCCTTCTGCACCGCGCACGTCGTTCCCGGCATCGACTTCAGCAACGATCCGCTGCTCGCCGGGCGCATCCATTCGTACCTCGACACGCAGATCACGCGCCTCGGTGGCGCGAACTTCCACGAGATCCCGATCAATGCGCCGCTCGCACCCGTGCACAACCACCAGCGCGACGGTGCACACCGCCAGGCGATTGCGCGTGGCCGCGTCGCATACGAGCCCAATTCGCTCGGCGGCGGCTGCCCGTTCCAGGCCGGGGCGGCGGGCTTCGTGTCGTTCCCGCAGCCGATGCAGGAAGACAAGCTGCGCGGCAAGCCGGAGAGGTTCGCCGACCACTACACCCAGGCGAGCCTGTTCTACGAGAGCCAGACCGATGTGGAGCAGGCCCACATCAACGCCGCCTTCCGGTTCGAATTGAGCAAGCTGAGCGTGCCGGCAATTCGCGAACGCATGGTCGCATCGCTCGTGAACGTCTCCACCAAGCTGGCCGCCGCAGTGGCCGAGGGCCTGGGCATCGAGGTGCCGCCGGCCATGCCGCGCGCGCTGCTGCGTCCGACACCCCCCGAGGTGTCGAAGTCGCCGGCCCTCTCGCTCGCGGCCCTGCCGGGCATGGGCGGGATCCGGACGCGGCGAATCGCCATCCTCGTCGCCGACGGCGTGGCGGGGCAGGCGATCGCCACGTTGCAGGCTGAACTGCTCAGTGCCGGCGCGGTGCCCTGTGTGATTGCACCCCGGCTCGGCCCCGTGAAAATGGCAAGCGGCGAAGCCCTGGTCGCGACAGGCACGCTTGAAAATTCGGCTTCGGTGTTGTTCGATGCGGTCGTGCTGCCCGATGGCGCCGCGGCGGTGGCGCTGCTCTCGCTGCACGGC
The DNA here is from genome assembly GCA_031396425.1 of Rhizobacter sp. GTDB lineage: Bacteria > Pseudomonadota > Gammaproteobacteria > Burkholderiales > Burkholderiaceae_C > JAEMQF01. The sequence goes on from JANNKS010000073.1 coordinate 1,050, forward strand.
CAGACGCTGGAATTCGTCACCCATCAATATCGGCATGGCAAGACGATCCTGGCGCTGGGGGCTTCGAAAGCGTTGCTCGACGAGGCCGGCATCGCCGCCACATTCACCGCGGGGGACGAAGACCCCGGAATCCTGTGCGTGCAAAGCGAAGACATCGTCGCCGGCGCGGCCGCGTTCATCAAAGCGGTCGGCAAGCACCGCCACGCGGCGCGCGACAGCGACCCGCCGCGAATCTGAACCTCGAGCACGTCGCCCCAGGAGCCGCCATGAAAATCGAATGCCTGAGCCTTTCTGTCGCGTTGGCGGTTGCCTTCGCGCTGCCTGCAGCAATGGCGCAGACCAGCGTCACCGGGCCGGTGCCGGGCGCCTCGGCGCCGCGCCCGGCCAAGCCGCCGCCGCGGCCGTTGACTCCCGCCGAGTTGCGCGACAGCGCGTCTTCGCCGGCGAACGAGCCGCCCGCGGGCGCGGTGACCCCGCAGATCAGCATTCCGCTCGGCAAGAAAGCAGCGCCGCCGGTGAAACCCTATTCGCGCGCGGCGCGCCGGGACGCGCCCGCGGCGCCGGGCGGCATCGACGACGCCGCGGCACGCTGTGAGGCCCAGGCCAGCGAAACTGCGCGCGCGGAGTGTCGCGACAAGCTCACCCGCGCGGCCCGCAAGCCCTGACCAAATCTGTTTGTGCTTGGTGCCGGTCAGCGGCGTGAACCCACGTTCAGGCCGGCGCCATCACTTGCGGCGATCCTGGCCGCGATCGTCACCCTTGCCGCGGTC
>JANNKS010000087.1:0-2046 GCA_031396425.1 Rhizobacter sp.
GGACAAGCTCGACCGTCAACCGCTCGTCGAGCCACAGGTCCATCAGACCCGGCCAGCGCCAGCCGTGCAGCTTGCCACTGCGCGCGCATGCCGCTTCGACCTCGCTCGCCGTCAGCGGCACGATCAGGTTGACGTGCGAGCCGGCGCCGGTCGCGCGGCCACCTTCGACGGGGGCGAACTTCGGGCGCGGTGTCTTGCTGTCGGTGCGCACGAGCTGTGTGTCGCGCGGGTAGAACTCGATGAACTCATGTTGCCAATCGGCGCGCTCTGCCGAGAGGAAGCAGACCCAACCACCGGCGTGCCGTGGAAACGGCGCGGCTCTGCCACCGAGCAGATCCGCCAGAGTTGCCGCGGACTGTTGCGGGTCGTCGGCATAGACCGAGACGTGGCCGATCACCGTGTGCGCCACTGATGCCGACGTGTTCACTACATGAATCCCTCGTCGGCATCGGGCCGGGCGACGGCCATCGTGAGGGGTGCGGCAATCAGGCGATTGAGTCGAGTCATTGAGTCCTCCTATCCGGGCAGTCGCCCCTACTGGCCGAGCCGAAGCTCGGCGATGCGTTCGCCTTCCAGCACGAAGACGAACTTGCTCAGCCCGGTGTAGGCCGCGCTCTTCCAGTCCGCCACCACGGTCACCACATTGGCGCTGTTGCTCACGCTCCGGGCTGTCACCTGGCCCCAGGCGCCGATGAACTCCTTGTCGTTCCAGGGGCGCATCGCTGCATGGCCGACGAAGGTCCGGCTGGCGTCGATGATGACGTCTTGCTCGGCGTCGAAGAACGCCAGCAGCGCCGCCGTGTCGCCACGGTTGACTGCCGCCAGGAAGTCGCTCACCGGAGCTGGTAGCCGCGACGGCTTTGTCGTCGGGTCGAGCAAATGCAGCGCACTGCTGCCGCCACAAGGCACGTAAGCGGTCAGCAACGCCAGGTGCGCCGTGCTGTCGACGCGCGGATCGAAGGCAGTCACTTGCATAGCGAGCCCCCTAGACCCAACGCCGCACCGCGGCCAGGGAATCGGCCGGGCCGGTGTTGAAGCACAGCCTCGAGCCCGGCGCGGCTTCGTGCACCAGATTGATGACCTTCTCGAAGAGAAGACAGTACTTCGGCGTCGTGCGCAGCGCGCCCCCCAACAGGATGCAATCGAAGCGCTCTTGCAGCGCCTTGGAAATGGCGCCGGCCGCATCGGCGTCGGGATCGACCAGCACCATGCGCTCGTCGTAGCCCTCCTTGTTGAGGGTGGCCAGATCGGACTCCAGCCCCGCCATCACGATCTGTGGCGTCAGATTGGGGAATGGTGAGTTCGCGTAGTCATAGCCCTGAGGATCGAGCCCGATCAAAAGCACCTTCTTTGCGTTCATGGTCCTGGGTCTCCTGTCAGTGGTGGCTAGTCAGTCGATTCCGGGGCGCCGAGCGCGCGCCGAAGCCCATGCGAGCCAGCAGGCCGTCACGCCGCACGAACTGGTGGTACAGCGCGGCGGCAATGTGCAGGCTGATCGCCAGCATCAGCAGCTTGGCCACGATGCCGTGCACGGCGCGCGGTGGCAGTGCATCGAAGTTGACCGGCAGGCTGCCGACCCCGCCGAACACGATGCCCGGCAAGCCGGCCAGCACCGACATCGCCACGCCGCTGCCGGCCATCAGCAACACCAGGCCATACAGGGCCCAGTGCGTCAGCGGCGCCAACCGGTCCAGCAGGGCGTTGCCGGTGGTGGCAGGCGCCGGGTGCGCGGTCTTCAGGCGCACGACCAGGCGGGCGAGCGTGAGCAGCAGAATCACCCCGCCGGCAATCATGTGGCCCTGCAACGCGAAGATCTTGTCGGGCGAACTGTTGGGAACGGGCTTCAGCGCAAACGTGCCCATGGCCAGCGCGACGATGAGCAGCGCCGCGAGCAGCCAGTGCAGTGCCACCAGTGCACCGTGGTATCGGGTGGGGGGTGTGTTCATCGGATCTCCTTGGCGCGGACAGTGGCCAATGGCTGCTGCCTGGGGGCGCTAGCGCTTCATGGACGCAAAGGTTCCCGGGTTGATGTCGCCGACTTCACCG
>JANNKS010000113.1:0-3153 GCA_031396425.1 Rhizobacter sp.
TGATCTGGCGGCGCTCCGCAGTCTGGAGATCCTTGTACTCGGGAAAATAGTCGAGCACGGCAATGTCGAGGTTCTTGATCGCCCCGTTGGCCATTGCAATGCCAAACAGCACGGACACCACGCTCTTGGTGACCGAGCGCACATCGTGCAAAGTGGCCGGACCAAACTTCACCACGCCGATGGGGCTGCCGTGGTGTTGATCGGCGCCTTCGAAGTACCACTCCGCCAGCGTCACACCTTTGCGCATGACAATGACGCCGTGCACGTTGGGGATCTCTCCGGTGCGGATGCGCTTCTCCAAATCCACCAATGCCTGCGGGACGCTGGGCGACGGCTCTGCCGCCAAGCTGTGGGTCGCAAACCAAGATCCCAATGCCAGCACCAGGGCTGCCCGCACCAGCACGCTTGTGCATCTCATCATGCCCTCCTTCCGTGATGCGCCTCAGAAATGGTATCGACAAAGAGCGGGTTGCGCCACTGCGCGCTGGGTGATGCCCAACGTTTGAAACAGTGAATCGAGAAAGCTGGCGTAGACTTTCGGGCGGTCTTTCCACGGATGGAAAAGCATGGACCGCGTCCCGCGCAGAGACTTCCTGATCGCCGCCGGGGCAATACTTGCCGCACCGCGCGTTGCCGAGGCGCAGCAGCAGACGGGAAAGGTCTACCGGATCGGTTATCTGAGCGCCCCCACCCGCGCGTCCGTGGAGCGCTCACTCGAGGCATTCTTGCGCGCGTTGCGCGGGCTCGGCTGGGTCGAAGGCCAAAACCTGATCATCGAGTACCGGTGGGCCGATGGGAAGATCGAGCGACTGCCCGACCTCGCCGCCGAGCTGGTCCGGCGCAACGTGGATTTGATCGTCGCGCCGGCCGGGTCGGCTGCGCTGGCAGCCAAGAATGCGACGAGCAGCATTCCCATTGTGATGATCTTCGCCGTCGATCCGGTTGCGATGGGCCTTGTCGCCAGCCTGGCGAGGCCAGGCGGGAACGTCACTGGCACGACCTTCGCATTCAGTCCGGAGATCTTCGGCAAGCAGCTGCAGATTTTGAAGGAGACGGTGCCGCACGCCTCCCGAGTCGCCTTCCTCACGAACCCGGCCGACCCCGGATCGGCAGTTCCATCGAGAGAGGTGGAAGCTGCGGCCCGATATTTGCGCATCCGCCTCCAACGCGTGGAGGAACGAGGTCCGGAGGAGTTCGAAAGCGCCTTCGCCGCAATGGCGCGAGAGCGAGCGGATGCGCTTCTGATTTCCGGCTCCTTGGAGTTGGTGCACCGGGTCAGGTTCGCCGAACTCGCGATGAAGGGCCGGCTGCCGACGAGCAGCGGCGCTCGAGAAAGCGTCGAGTCAGGTGTCCTGATGGCCTACGGGGTGAACATGAGCGACTTCAACGGCCGCGCTGCTGCCTGTGTGGACAAGATCCTCAAGGGCGCCAAGCCCGCCGACCTTCCGGTCGAGCAGCCGACCAGGTTCGAACTGGTAATCAACCTGAAGACCGCCAAGGCGCTCGGTCTCAAGATCCCGCAAAGCGTTCTGCTGCGCGCCGACGAGGTGATTCAGTGATCACGCGCCGCAGCGTTTCACTGGCAGGCGGTATCGGCCTGCTCCTCGCGCACCAGCTCGGCCACGGGCAGTCTGCCGGGACCATGCGGCGGGTCGGAATTCTCCATCCCGGACCGGAAGCCGATGGAGATGGTCTGCGAACGCCGTTCAAGCAGGGCATGCACGATCTCGGCTGGTTGGAAGGCAAGAACGTCGAGTATCGAGTCGTTGCCGCCGACTACGATGTGAACCGCCTGGACGCCCTGGCCCGCGAACTGGTCGAGGGGAAAGTCGACGTGATCGTGGCCGGCGCCTCGCTGGCGGTGGGTGCGGCGCAGCGCGCCACAAGGGCGATTCCGATCGTGATGGCCGGCGTCGGCGACCCGGTGGGCCAGGGGTTTGTTGCCAGTCTGGCCAAGCCGGGGGGCAATATCACCGGCATTGCCAATCAAGCCGACGAGTTGCTGGGCAAGCTGATCCAGCTCCTGCACGAGGTGGCGCCGCAATCCCGGCGCATCGCGATCCTGTTGAACGAAAGCAATCCGCAGGGGGCCGCGGTGTTCCGCGCCGCCGGCGAGCGCGCTTGTGCCGCGTTGGGCCTCATGGCGGTCTGGGTTGTCGCCAGCGTGTCGACCGAGCTGATCGGCGCGGTCGAGCAGATCGTTCGCCAGCGGGCACAGGCTGTCGTCGTGGTCGCGGACCCGCTGTACTTCAGCGAACGCTTCAAGCTGCACGCGCTGCTGCAAGCGACCGGGCTGCCGGTGGCGTGCGGGCACCGCGAAAACGTGGTCGCGGGCGGTTTGCTCGGCTACACATCGAACTTCGCCGCGAACTTCCGCTACATGGCGAAATTCGTCGACAAGATCTTGAAAGGCGCCAAGCCCGCGGAGCTGCCGGTCGAGCAGCCGACCCGGTTCGAGCTGGTGCTCAACCTGAAGACGGCCGAGGCATTGGGCATCAAGATTCCGCGGGGCGTGCTGCTGCGCGCGGATGAGGTAATTCAATGACGACACGACGCAAGTTCTTGCATGCACTCGCTGCGATCGCGGGCCGACGCGGTCATCCCGTGCCTCACGTCGACGCGCGATTCACGGTCAACGCGTTTGCTGCAGGTCAGGCGACGTTTGATGCGCGTTTCGAGGTTGCGGTACTGGCGCGGGTCGCGGCGGCGTGAGCGTCGTTCGGGCGAGTGCCAGGTCGGCGTTGGATTGAAACTAACGCGCACAGCGCGCGGCTCCAACGGCGTGTGCCACGGGTTAGTTCGTGATCAGCAGATTGACCGTCGCCACCTGTGCGGAATCGAACGTGGAGACTGCGACCAGCGTGATCGGAATCGATGCCTGCAGCCGGTACGCTGCGAACGTATCCACCACCAAGGTGGATTGGTTCAACGTGGTTGCCGTGATGTCCGCGCCCGCGTAGAACACCCTCGCACCCCCGCTGACTGCGCTGCCACCCACGTACAGGGTCCAGACTGCGGCCTCACCTGCATCGAGACTCACCGACTGGCCCACGCGGACAGCCAGGTCCAGCGCTCCGCCAGGTGCGACCGGCGTGTCACTGACAAACTGCCCAGCCACGGTGACGCCGATGTTGAAGTTGCCCGACGAGTCGG
>JANNKS010000130.1:0-2333 GCA_031396425.1 Rhizobacter sp.
CCCGCTGCTCACTGGCCCGGCGACGATTTCCACCATGGTCATCTATGCCGAAAAGACGCGCCATTGGTGGCAGCTCGGCGTGCTGGTTGCGTACGGTGTCGTGATCGGCCTGGCGGTGTGGGTCGCGTTCAGTCTGTCCGGGCGCATTGCGCGCGTGCTGGGCAAGACCGGCATCAACGTGATGACGCGTCTGATGGGCCTGATCCTGGCGGCGTTGGCGGTGGAGGTCATGTCCGACGGGCTGGTCAAGCTGTTTCCCATTCTTGCCAGCGCAGCTCGCTGACTGTTCGCACCGGTGGCCCATGTCGACCAGCTCTTATGACTACATCATCTGCGGCGCCGGCACCGCCGGCTGCCTGCTCGCCAACCGGCTCAGTGCCGACCGCAGCAAGCGCGTGCTGCTGATCGAAGCGGGGGGTGACGACAACTACCACTGGATCCACATTCCGGTGGGCTACCTCTACTGCATCGGCAATGCGCGCACCGACTGGCTGTATTCCACCGATGCCGAGCCCGGCCTGAACGGCCGACAGCTGCGCTACCCGCGCGGCAAGGTGCTGGGCGGCAGTTCGAGCATCAACGGCATGATCTACATGCGCGGCCAGGCGCGCGACTATGACGGCTGGGGTGCCGGCGACGGCCACGGCGCCAACCCGGGCTGGAGCTGGGCTGAATGCCTGCCGCATTTCCTCAGGCACGAAGACCACCACGGAGGTGCCAACGCATGGCATGTCGCACCCGGCTTCGATGCGAGCGGCGCACGCAGCGGCGGCGAATGGCGCGTCGAAAAGCAGCGCCTGCAGTGGGACATCCTCGACGCCTTCGCCCGGGCTGCGCAACAGGCCGGCATTCCGGCCAGCGCCGACTTCAACCGCGGCGACAACGAAGGCGTGGGCTACTTTGAAGTGAATCAGCGGCGCGGCATTCGCTGGAACGCGACCAAGGGCTTTCTGCGCCCGGCGCTGTCGCGCACCAACCTCGAGGTGCGCACCGGTGCGCAGATCACGCGCGTGTTGTTCGCGCCCGGTGCGCAAGGTTTGCGTGCCAATGGCGTCGAGTGGCGCGACCTCTCAGGCGGCGCGCCGATGCAGGCCAGCGCCACGGGCGAGGTCTTGCTGTGCACCGGTGCCGTGGGCACGCCACAGCTTCTGCAACTCTCGGGCATCGGTGCGCCGGCCTTGCTGCAGGCGCACGGCATCACGCCTGCGGTCGCTTTGCCGGGTGTGGGCGAGAACCTGCAAGACCACTTGCAGATTCGCGCGGTGTTCCAGGTCGACGGGGTCAAAACACTCAACACGATGGTGCAGTCGTGGTGGGGCAAGGCGAAGATCGGCCTTGAATACGCAGTGCGGCGCAGCGGCCCGATGAGCATGGCGCCGTCGCAGCTTGGCGCCTTCACGCGCAGCGCACCGCAGCGGCCGCACCCCGACCTGGAATACCACGTGCAGCCGCTCTCGCTCGACGCCTTCGGCCAGCCCTTGCATGCGTTCAATGCGTTCACGGCGAGCGTGTGCAACCTCAACCCGACGAGCCGCGGGCAGGTTCGCATTCGCTCTGGCGATGCGGCCGTCGCACCGAGCATCGCGCCACACTACCTCAGCACCGACGACGATCGACGCATTGCCGCCGAGAGCTTGCGGCTGACGCGGCGCATTGTGGCGATGCCGGCGCTGGCAGCTTTCAAGCCGCGCGAAGTGAAACCCGGCGTGCAGTTCCAGACTGACGCCGAACTCGCGCGTCTCGCAGGCGACATCGGCACTACCATCTTTCACCCCGTGGGCACCGCCAAGATGGGCCCCGCGACGGACCCGGACGCGGTGGTCGATACCGAATTGCGCGTGCACGGCGTGCAAGGCCTTTGAGTGGTGGATGCGAGCGTCATGCCCACCATCACGAGCGGCAACACCAATGCACCCGTGTTGATGATCGCCGAACGCGCGGCTGAGTGGATCGCGCGTTCGGCGGGTTGATCGCAGCGGCGTCATTCCGACGCCGCTTCTTGAGCAAGACCTACTTCGGGCTCGCGACGTAAGCCGCGATATCCAGCCGGTCCTGGTCCGACAGGCTGGATCGAAGGCCTGAATGCGAGCCGATGCCGTTCAACACGGTGGTCAGTTTCGCCGCCGTGTTGACCTTGGCGTCGCTCGCCTTGCCTGTGCCGTGGCAGCCCGAGCAGTTGGTGGCGTATTTGGCCGAGCCGGCAGCCACGTTCCCGACGGGCGCCGGCGGTGTGGCCGGAGGCGTCACCACGGGAGGGGGTGTCACCACGGGAGGGGGTGTCACCACGGGAGGGGGTGTCACCACAGGAGGGGGTGTCACCACAGGAGGGGGTG
>JANNKS010000187.1:0-2654 GCA_031396425.1 Rhizobacter sp.
TATCGGTCACCCGGGTCAGGCCGCCGGTACCAGGCAGCACACCGAGCAGGGGCACTTCGGGCAGGCTGACCGCGCTCGAACGGTCATCGACCAGGATGATCTCGTCACACGCCAGCGCCAGTTCATAACCTCCGCCGGCGCAGGCGCCGTTGACGGCAGCGAGGAACTTCAGACCGCTGTTCGCCGAGCTGTCTTCCAGGCCGTTGCGGGTTTCGTTGGTGAACTTGCAGAAGTTCACTTTCCACGCATGGCTTGACACGCCCAGCATGAAGATGTTGGCGCCCGAGCAGAACACCTTTTCTTTCGCGCTGGTGACGACCACGGTGCGTACTTCGGGATGCTCGAAGCGGACGCGATTGATCGCGTCATTCAGCTCGATGTCTACGCCCAGGTCATAGCTGTTGAGCTTGAGCTTGTAGCCCGGTCGCAGGCCGGCGTTCTCATCGAAATCGGCGGCTAGCGTGGCAACGGGCCCCTCGAAATTGAGTTTCCAGTGGCGGTACTGGCTTGGGTGGGTCTGGTAGTCAACGCGTAGGGTGGTGCTCATGAGGTCTCCAATGACTGGATGTAAAGTACGTCGGCTGGGATTCGATGAAGAGCACTTTAATGCATGTTACAACGTAAAGTCAAGCAGTTTAGTGCATGTTCAACCTGGGTGAATACCCTTACATGCCGAGCGCGCCGCGGACCAGGCGTCGCAACTCATCGAAGGTCGGCTCCAGCGCGGCGGCACTGGTGTCGAGTCGGAATTCAGCCTTCGAATAGAAGGCGGCCCTGCCGGCCAGAATGCCCTTCAGATCTTCCATCGCTTCGCGATTGCCGGCCATCGGGCGCAAGTCGCCTTGAGCGGCAACACGTCGCATGTGATCTTCAGGGTCCGCCTGCAGCCACACCGTGGTGCAGTGTGCCAGCAGAAGATTGAACGTGGCGGCGTCCGACACCAGGCCCCCGGGTGTGGCGATGACGGCCTCGGGATAGATCTGGATGGCCTCTTCCATGGCGCGCCGTTCGTAGCGCCGGTAGGCGTTCTGGCCGTACAAGGACTGGATTTCGTTGATTGAGCAGCCTGCAAACTTCTCGATCTCGCGGCTCAGTTCGACAAAAGGAAAACCCAGGTCGTCTGCAAGCATGCGGCCGAGCGTCGATTTGCCAGCTCCGCGCAGGCCAATGAGCGCCACGCGCGAGCTTCGCGTCGACAGACCGCGGCCGTGCGCACCGCCGGTCCCGAGCAGCTCACCAATCGCCTCACGCGCGCGCCGCAAAGTGGCTTCATCGCTGTTTTCGAGCAACTCGCGGATCATCAGCCATTCAGGCGAACGCGTCGTCGGGTCGCCGAGCAATTCGGCAAGGGTGCACTTCAAGGCCTGGGCCACCTGCAACAGCACCAGCACCGAAGCGTTGCCCAGACCGTACTCGAGGTTCGCGAGGTGGCGCTCCGACACATCCGCGGCGGCCGAAAGCGCCCTTCGCGTCATGCCGCGCCGAGCGCGCAGGGCTCGTACCCTCTCGCCCAGGCTGTGCAGGAAGGGGTGTCGCGCCTGGTTTTCCGCGGTCATTCCCTCTGCAGGTTCGGTTTCCGGCCGAAGCGTGTCGACGGGACCAGCGCTGCGCGCCGCGACACTAGGGGTTAACGTGGGTGACTGCACTATAGTGCTTGACATGGCATTGAAGTGCTCATAGAGTGGCTGTGCGCACAATACTGCAGCTCTGGTTCATTGGCAAGCCCAACCCGGATCGACGCATCAATTCACCAGCCAGCGCCGCGATTTTCTGGAGCCAGTCATGACCGAGAGTTCAATTGCAACTGCCGCGGCGCTCGTCGCCGCCGGCCTGCCTGACCGATTCAACTTCGCACAGCATTTGATCGAGTGCAACGCTGCGCGCCCGAGCAAAGCGGCCTTTCTCGATGACACCGGCAGCCTCAGCTACGGCGCACTCGAAGATCGTGTGCGCAGGCTTGCGGCCGGTTTGCGTTCGCTGGGCATTCGCCGCGAAGAACGTGTGCTGCTGCTGATGCAGGACTGCAACGACTGGCCCGTGAGTTTTCTCGCGGCGATGTTCGCCGGCCTGGTGCCTGTGGCGGTGAACACCTTGCTCACCGCGGACGACTTCGCCTACATGCTCGAGAACTCGCGAGCGCAGGCGGTGCTCGTGTCCGGCGCCTTGTTGCCCACTTTGACGGCGGCGATGACGCGCTCGGACCACGAGGTCGCCAACGTCATCGTCTCGCGCCCGCTCGCGCCGCTGCAGCCGACCCAGGTCGATCTGGAAGTGTTTCTGCAGGCCCACGCGCCGACCGCAAGGCCTGCCGCGACGAGTGGCGATGACCCTGGGTTCTGGCTCTACTCGTCGGGCTCGACAGGGCGCCCCAAAGGCACGGTGCATTCGCATGCGAACCCGTACTGGACCGCCGAACTCTATGGCAAGGGCGTGCTCGGGATCGACGAGCGTGATGTCTGCTTCTCTGCCGCCAAGCTGTTTTTCGCCTACGGCCTGGGCAACGCATTGACCTTCCCGATGAGCGTCGGTGCCACGACCATCCTGATGCCCGAGCGGCCGACGCCGGAGGCCACCTTCAAGCGCTGGCTGGGTGAGACCGAAGTGCAGGCCGGTTTGAAGCCCACGATCTTCTTCGGCGCGCCCACGGGCTTCGC
>JANNKS010000197.1:0-3068 GCA_031396425.1 Rhizobacter sp.
GATCGGTATCCATTCGCGCGACAACGACCTGGTCGTGAACGCGGTTCGCGGCAAGCAGCTCACGAACTTCCGTGTGTCGGGCAAGGAAGAGGCGATCAAGATCACGCCGCCGATCATCCTGTCGCTCGAATACGCGGTCGAATTCATCGCCGACGACGAGCTGGTGGAAATCACGCCAAAGTCGATTCGGGTGCGCAAGCGACACCTCAAGGAGCACGACCGCAAGCGCGCCAGCCGCGAATTGGCCTGAGAGCTGTTGAATTCGAACCCGCCTGGCCGAGCCGCTGGCCACATGGAACAGAACTGAATGCAGATCAGCGCGAACGGCATCGCCATGGAGGTCGAAGACCATGGCCCCACCAGTGGAGAGCCGCTGTTGCTTATCATGGGCCTGGGCATGCAATTGGTGGCCTGGCCGAACGGCTTGGTCCGTCAACTGGTTCAACGCGGGTTTCGCGTCATCCGTTTCGACAACCGCGACATCGGGCTGAGCCAGGGGTTCGACCACCTGGGCGTGCCCAACATCGTGGTCGATGCGATGAAATATTCGGTCGGGCTGAACGTCAGAAGCCCGTACAGCCTGGCCGACATGGCCGCCGATTCGGCCGGCGTGCTCGCTGCCCTTGGCATTCCAAGCGCCCACGTGTTTGCTGTGTCGATGGGCGGCATGATCGCGCAACACCTCGCGGTTCGGCACCCGTCGCGCGTGAAGAGCCTCACGCTGATGATGACCAGCAGCGGTGCGCGCCATCTGCCTGGGCCGTCAATGAAAGTGCGCTCGGCGATGCTGGGCCGGCCAGCCAAAGGTGGTGGGTTGCAGGCGTTGCTTGACTACTACGTGCGGCTGTACCGGCTGATCGGCAGCCCGCAGTACCCGAGCGACGAAGCCGACGTGAGGGCGCGCGCCGAAGGTTGGATCAGCCGCTCGAACCGGCCGGCGGGCAACCTGCGCCAGATCGTCGCGATCGCCGCTGACGGCGACCGCTCCACGCTGCTGCGCGAGTTGAAGGTACCCACGCAGGTGATTCATGGGCGGGCCGATGCGCTGGTGCCGGTCGCCGCGGGCATCGACCTTGCCAAGAAGATCACTGGCGCCCAGCTCGACCTGATCGACGGCATGGGGCATGACCTGCCCGAGGCGTTGTGGCCGCGCTTTGCGAGCGGCGTCGAGGCCGCCGCTCGCCGCACAGGCTAAGGAAGGTAGTTCAATCCCTCTGGAATCGACCCGCTGAGCGGCACCTCGAAGAATGGTCCGGCCACGTCGGGGTCGACCACGGTGGTGCCATTGGTGGCGAAGAAGATGGCAATCTGGGTCTGCGCCATCACCGCGAACGGCGCTGTCTGCGGCGCGCCAATGTTGGTAAGGAAGGTGTGCGGATTCTTGGGCACTTCCCCAGGGTTCGTGGGATCCTTGAATGGATTGAGCGCGACCGCCAGGTCATTGCGGAAGTAGGTTGCGCGGTCCTGCAAGCCACCAGCGCGCAGGATCGCCGAGGTGGTGGGGTTGGGCACCGTCACGTCACCCTTGGCAAACTGGAAGATCACCGGCTTGGCGGCGTGACCACGCGGCGGATCCTTGCGGATCAAGGGAGCGTAGGACACCGGATTGCCCGATTGCTGGACCCATTCATTTCGTTCCAGGAGCAGCTGGACCGCAGTGGCGCCAGGAACGTTGTTGGTCACGGGCGGCAGGTCGCGCAGCGGGATGTTCTCGTTGAAGTTCAGATTGAACGGCAGCGGCACGTTCGGCGTGGGTGGCAGGTTCAGCAACTGGGGTTGACGCGTCGCCAGCGCCACTGCGGTCAGGAAGCGGAATACACCGAGCCGCGCCACTTCGGAGATTGAACCGCCGGGGACGTTGGGCACACCGGCCTTGATGCCGTCTTCGACGCCGAGAAAGATCGTGCCGTAGATGCCACCGAACGATTGGCCCGAGTAGTAGATCCGGTCCTTGTCGAGGTCGGCGTGGCCATCGCCGTCGACGTCGATGCCCACTTCAACCTGGCGGACGAGTTGCATCAGGTCGACAACCGTCTGGCGCAGGCCATCGCGGCTACCGACGATAGCGGCCGGTGCGGCCGCGTTCACGCCTTCGGTGGAATCAATGGCGTTGTTGCCGTCCTGGTCGATGCCGCGCCCGCCGGCAGGCACAACGGTCGGCAGCGCGCCGGCGACATTCGGGATGATGTTGAGCGTGCTCTCCGCGCCGCCACCATGGCCGACGACATTGATCGCCAGCGTGGCAATGCCTCTGGACGCGAAAACGGAAGCGACGGTCCATGGCGCGCCATACATGCTGTCGGTGAAGCCGTGCCCGAAGATCGCCACCGGCCAGCCGCCGGCGGGCTTGGTGCCGCTGGGAACGAAGAGTTCGAACACGAGTTCATTGCTGCCCAGCGCCACCGGCCGGCCGGTCAGGGTGGGCGTGGGCGGGATCACTTTCGCGGCAGTCTGATAGTCGGGAGAAGTGAACTTGCCGAATGCGATGCTCGCGACCGAGCCCTTGACGACGTCAAGAGCCGGCGTGGGAAGGAATGAGTCAGTGAACTTCGGCGTCGTGGCGGTCGCGACCACCGCGGTCTGGCGATGCAACTGGATGCCTGCCAAGCCACTGACTGGAAACACTGCACGCGCCGAACCGCCATTGCCGATCATGAAGCTCGCAGGCGCAGGGTTCGAACGTTTGATTTGCCGATGGATCCTGCGCAGGTCGGATGTTGTCGTCTGGGTCGTGAACACGCTCACCGAGGCAATGCGGCGATGGTGCTCGCCGGCCGAATGCATCGCGTCCCTGATCGTCTTGTGGTACTGCTCGACGTCGCGGTCGCTGTCGTGGTCGTGGTCGTGGTGGCCATGGCCGCGATCGCGGCGACCGTGTTTCCAGTTGTCCTTGAAGCGGCCGAAGCGGCCCGCTTCGATCGGTGCACCGGAAGCGGCACGCACGCCGGTGGTCACGACGAGGGCATAGCGTGAGTGTTCGTTCAGCAATTCATCCGACTCGAAAACCAGAGTGTGGGTGGCGGTGTCCCACAGGATCTGGTTGATGCCCACGCGCTGGCCGAAGCCCT
>JANNKS010000211.1:0-10528 GCA_031396425.1 Rhizobacter sp.
GAACGCCGAACTGGACACGCCCTGGCCCAAGGTGCTCACGCTGAAGACGAAACTGATCGACAGCCTGGAGCAGTCAACCCAGGTTGATGATCTGGCCGCAAAACTGTTCAAGGCGCTGGCAGATCGCAGCGAGGTGGATGACGCCCGATTGCCCAAGACTGGGGTGCCGCAGGAACGGGAGCGCCAGCTGTCGCCAGCGTTCATCCGGATTCCAGAACAGCGCTACGGTACGCGGACGTCGACCCTGATCATCACGGAGCGGGTGAACCGCCACCAGATCACGCACGTGTTCGAGCGCACGTTCAGCGCCATCGACGGTGTGGCACTGCTGCGGCGATCAACGATTCGGCGCTGGCCGCCACGCTATACAAGCGCCGGGCCGGCGCCCAACGTGGAACAAACGGCGATCGCTGAAGCTGAAGCGTAGCGCCCTGCTGCCGCGCCGCATCTGGGCGCTACAGCGGCCGGAAACTGCGCTGCGGAAGTGCATCGCATGGCGGCCCTGGCGGACGACAGTGCGGACGCCGTTTTCGATCCCGCCCCTGCACCGCTTTTCGATAGGACAGAAACGTTGCGGGCGGGGTCCTGTGCGGTGCGCGCAGCGCAGTTCGCAGCAGTGAGCCGGTGCCGGCCGCGAGTGTGCCAGACTGTCGTCCGCGCGCCGCAGGTGCACCGGCGCATCAGCCTCGCATGGTTTGTGACCTCTCCTCAACCGGGACCCTCTCGTTATGGCCTTGATCAACTACATCACCCAGGTGCAAATCGACTTCGGCGCCGTCAAACTGCTGCCCCAGGAATGTGAACGCGCCGGCATCCGCAAACCGTTGGTCGTGTCGGACCCCGGAGTCCGAGCAGCGGGAGTGCTTGACATTGCATTGGCGGCAATGAAACCGCTGGCCAATGCGGTGTTCGACCAGACCCCGTCCAACCCCACCGAGGCGGCAGTTCGCGCTGCGGTGCAGTGCTATCTGGACAATGGCTGCGACGGGCTCGTCGCGGTGGGCGGTGGGTCGAGTATCGATCTGGCCAAGGGCGTCGCCATTGCGGCCACCCATCCGGGGCCACTCAAGACCTATGCGACGATCGAAGGTGGCAGCGCTCTCATCACCGAGCGGGTGGCGCCACTGATCGCCGTTCCGACCACGGCCGGAACCGGCAGCGAGGTGGCGCGCGGCGCCATCATCATCCTCGACGACGGCCGCAAGCTCGGGTTTCACAGCTGGCACTTGGTGCCCAAGACCGCGATCTGTGATCCCGACCTGACCGCGAAACTGCCGGCCCTGTTGACGGCTGCGACCGGAATGGATGCGATCGCGCATTGTCTGGAAACCTTCATGGCCGGCGCCATCAATCCTCCCGCCGACGGCATCGCGCTGGACGGCCTGGAGCGCGCGTGGGCGCACATCGAGGCGGCGACTCGCGGCGGCGACAACCGCGAAGCGCGCTGGAACATGATGAGCGCGAGCATGCAGGGTGCGATGGCGTTTCAGAAGGGGCTGGGCTGCGTGCACAGCCTGAGCCACAGTCTGGGCGGGGTCGACCCGCGCCTGCATCACGGCACGCTGAACGCGGTGTTTCTGCCTGCTGTGGTGCGGTTCAACGCCTCGGCCGAATCGATGGTGAAAGACAGGCGCCTGGCCCGCATTGCGCATGCGATGGGCCTGGGCAATTGCGACGCTGCGGGCAACACCGTGGCGCAGGCCATTGCAGCGATGAATGTGCGGCTGGGCCTGCCCCGCGGTCTGGCAGCGATGGGGGTGACGCGCGATGTGTTCGAGCGCATCATCGACGGCGCAATGGCCGACCATTGCCACAAGACCAACCCGCGCCTGGCGACGCGCGACGACTATCGCCAGATGCTGGAGGCTTCGCTCTGAGCTGCACGCACAGCGCCGATGAGCCCCGCTCAGAAGATCGAATCGCGATCGACGCCCTGTCGGATCAGGCGCCGCTTCAGCTTCAGCAGCGCCTCCTGCTGAATTTGCCGGATGCGTTCGCGCGTCAGGCCTAGCCGGTCGGCGAGGATTTCCAGCGTCTCCGGTTCGCGGTCGCGCAGGCCGTAGCGTCCAGCCAGCACTTCGCGCTCGCGGTCGGTGAGTTCACCCAGACCGTTTTCGAGCAGTGCTTCGACCTCGTTGCTCAAGGTCAGGCTCATCGGGTCGGTGGCGCCGTCGTCCGCAACGCTGTCGAGAATGGAATCGGACGACGATTCGACATTGTGGCGATCGAGTGGCGCATCCAGTGAGGTCGGCAACTCCGCGAACTTCAGCAGCTGGTTGACCTCGTGTACCGGAAGTGCGACTGCCGCTGCAACATCCTCCACGCGCACCGGCTTGTCGCTGTTGCCCAGACTTGCCGAAGCGGCCTCGAGCGCGCGGCGTGCCTTCAGTACATGGTTCAGTTCGCGCACCACATGCACGGGAAGCCGCACCAGACGGGCCTGGTGCATGATCGCGCGTTCGACGTTTTGGCGCACCCACCACGAGGCATAGGTCGAGAAGCGAAAGCCTCGCTCGGGTTCGAATTTCTCGATCGCATGCATCAGCCCCAGATTACCCTCTTCGATCAGGTCGGACATCGGCAGGCCGCGGCCCACGTAGTGCTTCGCGATGCTCACCACCAGGCGCAGGTTGTGTTCGATCATCGCCTGGCGGGCCTGGAAGTCGCCCTGTCGAGCCAGTGTCGCGGTGTCGAATTCCTGCTGAGGGGTCAGCAGGGGTGCACGACGGATCTCGCGCAGATAGGTCTGCAGTGTGTTGCCGACCTCGGACTCGCCAATGCTCCAGGTTGCCTCTGACGACGGCGCGCCGGGAGGAAACACGGCGGCATCTTGCGGCCCCGCTGATTCAGGACCGGCGAGCCATTCACGGTCCGTGCCGCCGTCGTCGGCAACGGCGCCGACCAATGATTCCTGCGTGGCTGGGCGGGTTGGCTCCACCGACCCCGCGTCGTGGTTGAGAAGCGGCCCGGCTATCGTTGCGCGCTTCCTGCTCATGGGTGCTCAGACCACGGATGCGCACTAGCGCGGAGGCAGCAACTTCGAAGGATCGATCGGTTTTCCCTGCCGGCGGATTTCGAAGTGCAGTTGCACCCGGTCGGCGTCTGACGACCCCATCTCGGCAATCTTCTGGCCCCGCTTGACGTTCTGGTCTTCCTTGACCAGCAGCGCCTGGTTGTGCGCATAGGCCGTCAGGTAGGTGTTGTTGTGCTTGAGGATGACGAGGTTGCCGTAACCGCGCAAACCCGAGCCCGCGTACACCACGCGCCCATCCGCAGCCGCCAGGATCGGGTCACCCGCCTTGCCCGCCAGCGTCAGGCCTTTGGCCTTGCCTTCTTCAAAAGAGGCGATCAACGAGCCAGCCGCGGGCCACTGCCAGTTGACGTCGTCGTCAACCTCACGTGTTGCCACCACCGGTGCAGGGCTGGCAGCGATTGGGGCCGCGGCGACGGCACTCGATGCAGCCCCGCTTGCCCCTGCGGCGACAGGCTTGCCGTCAAGCGGTTTGGTCTCGACCTTGGACGGCGTGATCGGGCGCGTCGCGACGGCTGGATCGGCCCCGGGCGGCGCCACTCGAAGCACCTGGCCGACTTCAATGACGTTCGGATTGTCGAGGCCGTTCCACTTGACCAGGTCTTTCCAGTTCTGACCCGTCTCGAGCCCGATGCGAATCATCGTGTCGCCGGGTTTGATCGTGTAGAAGCCAGGTTTGCCCGCGTTTTCGCTGCCAGGTGGGAGCTTGGGAGGTTCAGGCAGAACCGGGGCCGCCGGTGCCGGCGCGGGTACGGGCGCCACAGGTTGGGTGGAGCGGCCGGACACGTTGCGGTCTTCGACCGGCGCAGGACTGCGCGGCGTGGCACACGCTGCGACGAGCAATACCAGAGCGAGCTGTGCCAACAGCCGACAGGGTGCGAAAATTCTTTGCCAAGCCGACATTGCTGCGTCTCGATGCATCAACCGATCAAACCCGATTTTAGTGGGACGAAATTGACTGCCTCGTACAGTGTTTGCCGAATTCCCTGTTCGGTTCGGTCGACCACAACGAGCACCTGCCGGTCCTGGCCGGGCTGACGCATCGGAACGACCAATCGGCCACCGACGCCGAGCTGATCGGTCCAGGCAGCGGGCATCGAGTCGCCGCCCGCCGCGGCAATGATGCTGTCATAAGGCGCATTCGGCGGGTGGCCCAGGATGCCATCTCCGTAGACAAGGCGCAAACCATCGGTGCCTTGGGCGCCCATCAAGGTTTGTGCGCGATCATGAAGCGGCTTGATGCGTTCGACCGAGATGACAAAACGGCCGAGCCGGGCGAGCACGGCCGCCTGGTACCCACACCCCGTGCCGACTTCCAGCACGCGCCCCAGGTGGCCGTTTTGCCTGGCGTTTGCACCCTCGAACAACAAGGCAATCATCCGTCCGACGACCGATGGCTTCGAGATGGTCTGGCCATGACCAATTGGCAGGCTGGTGTCCTCGTAGGCCTGCGCTGCCAGCCCGGCATCGACGAACTGGTGTCGCGGCACGGCAGCCATCGCGTCGAGAACGGACTGATGGCCGAGTCCTGTCTGGCGCAGGCGCTGCACCATCTGACGCCGAACCACGGCGGAATCCATGCCCAGGCCGACCGGCAACTCCGCCCTCGCTGCTTCCAGGTGGGCCTGCTCCAACAGACGCTGCGGGCGCAACACACCGCGCGATTTGACGGCCTCGGGCGCCTGCGCTTGGACAGCGCCGACGCTGCGGCGGGACTGCACCTGCCGCAAAGCCAATGGGAATTTGGCCCCGCGTCGAGCGACGGAGCTCATCGGGCCAGCCATTTGCTCCAACGCGGCAGCGTGGTGTGTTCGGTCAGGTCGACCTGCAATGGCGTGATCGAGACCTTGTCGCTCGATGTGGCGTGAAAGTCAGTGCCCTCGCCCGCCTCGCGCGCATCGCCGGCCGGGCCGATCCAGTACAGCGGGTCACCGCGCGGGCTGGTCTGCCGGATCAAGGGTTCGCTCGCGTGGCGCCGCCCCAGCCGGGTCACGACACGCTCCAGGCGCTCTGCGTCGGGGCGATTCGGAATGTTCACGTTCAGCAGCCACGGGCCCGGTGTCGGCGGGTCGCGCAGCACGTGCATGATGATTGCGCGTGCCACCCGCGCCGCCGCATCCAGGTTGCCCCAACCTTTGTTGACCTGCGAAAACGCGATCGCCGGAATGCCGAACAGGTAGCCTTCCATCGCCGCTGCCACCGTGCCCGAGTAGAGCGTGTCATCGCCCATGTTGGCGCCGTTGTTGATGCCCGAGACCACCAGGTCGGGGCGCTGTGGCAGCACGCCGGTCAAGGCCAGGTGAACGCAGTCGGACGGCGTGCCATTCACATAGCGAAACCCGTTGCTCGACGTCAGCACCGACAGCGGGCGATTGAGCGTCAACGAATTCGAAGTGCCGCTGGCATTTTGCTCGGGGGCCATGACGTCGAGCTCACCGAGCCCATCACAGGCCTGCACCAGCGCGGCCAAGCCGGGTGCCAGGTAGCCATCGTCGTTCGCAACCAGAATTCGCATCGCGCGATTGTAGGGACACATTTTGACGGCGCGAGGCACCCGCGATGGGCCGCCGCAGCGCACTCGGTATCATCACCTGCCTTCAGGGAGACGAGAACATGCACGCGTGGCTTTGCGAGAACCCGACCGGAATCGAGGCCCTGCAATGGAAGGCCTTGCCCATGCCGAACCCGAAACCCGGCGAGGTTCGGGTGCGCATTGCCGCGGCGAGCCTGAATTTTCCGGACCTGTTGATCGTGCAGAACAAGTACCAGATGAAGCCACCGCTGCCATTCGTTCCGGGGTCGGAATACTCCGGTTGGATCGACGCGGTGGGCGACGGCATTGCGCACTTCAGGCCTGGCGATACGGTGGTCGCGTTCGGTGGCACGGGTGCCTTTGCAACCCATTGCTGCGTCGACGCCAAACTTGTGATGCCCTTGCCGGCGGGTTTTGCGATGGAAGACGCAGCAGCGTTCGTCCTGACCTACGGCACGACCCACCACGCGCTGGTGGACCGCGCGGCGCTGAAGGCGGGCGAGACCGTGTTGGTTCTCGGCGCGGCTGGTGGTGTGGGAACAGCCGCGATCCAGATTGCGAAGGCCATGGGCGCAAAGGTGATCGCCGCAGCGTCGACCGATGCGAAGTGCGAGTTGTGCACCCAGCTGGGTGCGGACGCGACCATCAACTACAGCACCGCCAACATTCGCGATCGACTCAAGGCGCTCACGGCCGACAAGGGCCCCGACGTCGTCTACGACCCGGTTGGCGGTGACCTCGCCGAACCCGTGTTCCGCTCGATTGCCTGGCGCGGGCGTTACCTCGTGGTCGGTTTTGCCCAGGGTGGCATTCCGGCACTGCCGCTCAACCTGCCACTGCTCAAAGGCGCTTCGCTGGTGGGCGTGTTCTGGGGTGAATTCGCGCGCCGCGAACCTGCAGCGAATGCGCGGAGTCTCGCCGAACTGGCGGGCTGGTACCGGGAGGGCAAGGTCAAACCCGTGATCGACCGCAAACTGCCGATGACGGAACTGAAACAGGCCTTTGAATTGATGAGCACGCGAACCGTGCGCGGAAAACTGGTGCTCTGCAACGACTGAACGCTCGTTTCACCGGGCGCGGTGAGCTACCATGCCGAGCGCGTCAGCAACGGAGCCTCGGTACCGCATGGCCATCAAAGTGCTCATCCTGGAAGACAACCCGGTCGCGCGGAGCTTTCTCAGCCGGGTCGTGCGGGAAAGCTTCAGTGACTCGATCACGATCGCCGAAGCGGGTGACCTGGAAGCAGCTCGGCACCATTTGAGTGTCGCAAAACGATCGGCTGACTCTGCCGACGTCTTCCGCCTGGTGCTCGTCGACCTGGAATTGCCCGACGGCAGCGGCCTGGAATTGCTGACCGAACTGGCGCGCTATCCGGCCACCAAGATCGTCACCACGCTCTATTCGGACGATGACCATCTGTTTCCGGCCCTGCAATGTGGTGCCGACGGCTACTTGCTGAAGGAAGACCGCTTCGAAGTGCTGGTCGAGGAGCTGCAGAAGATCGTGCGCGGCCAGCCGCCCTTGTCACCGGCGATCGCCCGACGGCTGCTGACCCACTTCCGCACCGGCGCGTCCAATATGCCTGCCGGCGAGCCAGGCGCTTCACAGGGTTTCGGCGGGTTCCTGAACACCCGCCCTGCTCCGGCAACAACGCCGGTCGCACCAGTGCCCACCCCCGTGCCGGACTATGAACGGCTCACCCCGCGCGAAAGCGAAGTGCTGACCTACCTGAGTAAGGGCTTCACGATCAAGGAAATCGCGAGTCTGATGGGCATCAAATGGTTCACGGTGAATGACCACATCAAGTCCATCTACAAGAAGCTCAATGTTTCCAGCCGCGCCGAAGCTGCGGTGCTGGCGAGTCGACAGGGGCTGGTCTGAGCCATTGAACGCGGGCTCTGGCTGCGGCAATGTGAAAGCCGTTGGTCCACCGCATGAGCGATAGCGTGTCAGGCTCGGCGCGAGCGGCTTCCGGTGTCGATTCCGGAACGCAATCCGGCTCGACGGTCAAAGCCCTGAGCAAGAGCCGGATGTCGCGCTGGATCGGCTGGCGACCGCGCATCCTCGTGGGGCTCACGCTGGTGGGTTGCGTGCTGATCTTCATGGTCGCGCGCGGCTTGTCCGGCTTTGCTTACTTCGGGGGTGACTGGCACGTCAATTCATCGTCACGCCTGGAGTTGCAATCGGCCAGCGATGCCAGGTTGCAGCCCTTCGTCATGATGACCTTGAGCGCTATCTCTGCGGCAGGCATTGTTGTCGACCTGCGAGACGCGGCGCTGGTGCAACGCTCGGCGCGTTGGCTGATCAGTGACGCGCAGCGGGCACAGCAGCTAGTGCTGCATCAACAACTCGCCGAGGTGAGCGCCAAGCCCGACTGCACGTTGCGCTTCGCCGGTGGCGAAACGGTCGCGTGCGCTGCTGCTGCGCGGGGCTACTCGAACCTGGCCGACATGTTCTGGGTGCTCGCCGCCAGCGCCCTGATTTTGTACCTGGTTGCGATGGTTGTGCTGCTGGTGCGGCCATCAGGCCTGAACTTGCTTTACGCCAGCGTTGCCCTGTGTCAGGCTGGTAACCTGCTGTTCAGCGCCGTCGATGCGACCCTCGACCTGGGCGTTCCAGGCTGGTTCCTCGCCGGGGAATTCACGGTTCGTGCGGCCTTCGACCTTTTCACCGCAGCGGCGGTGGTCCACGTGGTCAGCATTCATCCGCTGCCGCTGCCCCTGGCCCGGCGCTGGGCCATCAGCGGCTGGGTCATTGGCACGGTGGCGTTCGCCGCGCTCGCTTCGGGGGTGCTATCGAATCGATGGTGGTGGCTTCAGGCCGTCACCACCCTGCTCGGCTTGGCGGTCATCTTTTTACTCACCTGGTCCTATCGGCTCGAGCCGCGTCCGCTGGCAATCGCACTGCGCCGCTTCAGCGTTCTGACCGTCGGCGCCTGGGTGCTGCTCAGCGTCGGATTGGCGGCGACGAGCCGGCAAGCCTGGATCCAGGCCAACATCGCGTCGCTCGGCACCTTGTTCTGGTACCTCGCATTGGCAGGTGCGCTGATGTTGACGCCGTTTCTGTCGCGTTCGCAACTGATCATGCGGGAATTCGGCCTGCTTGCCGCGATCAGCGCGCTGGCAACGCTGCTCGACTTGTTGTTTATCGGCGCGTTTTCGCTCAGTCCCTTCAGTTCCGGCGCGTTTTCCCTGTTCATTGCGTTGGCGACCTACCTGGCGGCACGCCAATGGCTGCTCAATCGACTGCTGGGCACCAGCATGATCACGACGGAGCGAATGTTTGAGCAGCTCTATCGCATCGCGCGCGACGTCGAGGCGCACCCTGAACGTGCGCCAACTTTGCTGGCGGAATTGCTGCAAGAGTTGTTCGATCCGGTCGAACTGGGGCTGATCGAAGACCCAGTCACCCGTGCTCGCATCACCGACGACGGTTCCACCTTGCTGGTGCCGGTGCCAGCACTTGCCGCCGACGAACAGGGCCACGATGGAGCGATCGTGTTGCGCTTCGCGCAGCAGGGCAAGCGGCTGTTCACTGCGGACGACCTCAGGCTGACGGATCGCATCGTTGAACAGCTCGAACGAGCCGTGGCCTACGACCGGGCAGTCGAACGCGGGCGCGGCGAAGAACGCATGCGGCTCGCCCAGGATCTGCACGACGACATTGGCGCGCGACTGCTGACCTTGATCTACAAGGCGCAGTCCCCGGAAATGGAGGAGTACGCCCGTCACACCCTGCAGGACCTGAAGACGCTGACCCGCGGATTGGCAGCCCCCAGCCACCGACTGTCACATGCCGCGGGTGAATGGAAGGCTGACCTGGCCAATCGCCTGAGCGCCGCGAATATCGATCTGGGCTGGTCGTGCGAATTCGACGACGACCTGATGCTGACCGTTGTGCAATGGTCGGCCGTCACGCGCGTGATGCGTGAACTGGTGAGCAACACGATCGCACACTCCGGGGCAACGCGGGTTGAGGTGGCTGTGCGACTCGTAGCGGACTGCCTGCAAGTGAGCGTCTGCGACGACGGCATCGGGCGCAGCCCGAAGGCGTGGTCGCATGGCTTGGGCCTTGGAGGCGTGCGCAAACGCGTCAAGCAACTCGGCGGGCAGGTCGAATGGATTGAGCTGTCGCCCCGCGGCATCTGTTGCCAGGTGATGGTGCGCGAACTCTCGAAGCACGGTTGAATGCGTACCAACGGGTTTGCGGCACTGCGGCACCGGCCACTTCAATGCGAGCCGCAGTCCGAATGCACTGAGCACCGGCGCTCGGCGACCGAGGGCAACGAGGGAGTGGGGTGGCTGATGGGGCTCGAACCCACGACAACAGGAATCACAATCCTGGACTCTACCAACTGAGCTACAGCCACCGCAGGCGACTGAGTATACCGAAGGGGGCCGCGCCGTCGCGGCCTGCGCAGCGCGCTTATTGCGCCGGTGCGCTGGCGGCGCTCGCCGGGTTCACGACGATGTCGGTCTTGAAGCGCTGCTTGAGCGCCGCGTAATACGCCTGGACTTCCGCATCACCCCAGGCTTGGGTGTACTGCTGCTGGGCCTGTGCCGGGGCGCCTACCGTGGGGTCGCGGCCGAGTACCTTGATCAGGCGAGCCACTGCGTAGCCTTGTTCACCGAGGTCGACGCCGAACACGCCCGGCAAGTTCGCAGCCGGTGCTTTCAGAATTGCATCGAGCAAGGGCTTGGGCAGGCCGCGCGTCTGTGCGCGTGAAACGGTCTGGGCTGGATCGGCCAGCGCCGTGTTGGGGGCCTGCTGAAGCGCTGCGAGGCGCGCGGCGCCCTCCTTGCGGGCCAGTTCAGCGGCCTGCTGGGCTCGCACCTGATCGCGAACCTTGGCCGCCACTTCGCTCAAGCCCAGTAGACGCGCGGCGGTGTACTCCTGGATGCGTCCCGACACGAGCTGGTTCGCGCCCAGGTCAATCGCCAGGGTGTTGCGCTTGTTCTTCACCA
>JANNKS010000248.1:0-5736 GCA_031396425.1 Rhizobacter sp.
GCTTCTCGGCGCTCGCGTCGACCTGGTCAATCCACACTGCAGCCGCAACCCGTACTTTGCCGCCGAGGTGGAGAGTACGCGCACGCCGATCTATGGCTGATCGCCGCCCGAAGTTGCTGTTCGACGCGCTTGGCGCCATCACTGCGGCCCGGTCGTTCATCGCGAATCTCAGCTTCGAGGCCTACGCCGCCAACTTGCTCGTGCGCTCTGCGGTCGAGCGTCGCTATCGCCCCGCCAGCCACGCCGGTAGGCCGGTGGCCAGAATGGGCAGCCACGAAATCACCAGCGTGCCCAGGAAGATCGCGAACAGCGCCGGCAGCACCGACGCTGCAACGTAGCGGATCGTCTTTCCGAACATGGCCGAGGCGAAGTAGATGTTCATGCCGGCCGGCGGGCACAGGAAGCCCATTTCCATGTTGGCCAGGAAGATGATGCCGAAGTGCACCGGGTCGATGCCATAAGCCATCGCCACCGGCAGCAACAGCGGCACCAGCACCACGATGGCGGCGAAGATTTCCATCAGCGCGCCGGCCGCAAACAGGAACACGTTGAGTGCGAGCAGGAACATGAACTTGTTCGGGATCACGCTTTGCACCCACTCGATGGCGGCGTCGGGCACGCCGGCGTCGATCAGGTAGTTGGTCAGCGCCAGCGCCATGCCCAGAATCAGCATCACGCCGCCGATGATCTGGGCGCAGTCGGACAGGCATTTGCCCAGCAGCCTGAAGCTCAACTCGCGGTGTGCGAACGCTTGGGTCAGCACGGCGTAGGCGGCGGTCAGAGCGGCACTCTCGGTGGGGGTGGCCAGGCCGCTGAACAGTGAGCCCATCGCGACCAGCGGGGCGAGGATTTCCCATTTGGCTGCCCAGGCCGCAGCAAGCACCGGGCTGCTGCCCGCTGGCGCCGTGCCGGCCTGCGAAACTGCGGCGGCCGCTGACCCGCTGGCCGCCAGCGCCAGCGCCGGCGCGGCGCGGCGCAGGTAGCCGCCGAAGATCAGCAGCGACGCCACCATCACGGCGGCCGGTACCAGGCCGGCGAGGAACATGCTGTTGATCGGCACGCGCGCGATGATGGCGTACATGATCAGCGGCACCGAAGGTGCGAGCAGCACGCCCAGCGCGCTGGCGCTCGTGACCAGGCTGATGCCACGCTGTTCCGGGTAACCCGCGTTGCGCAACAGCGGCAGCAGCAGGCCGCCCAGCGCCAGGATGGTCACGCCGCTGCCGCCGGTGAATGCGGTGAAACAGGAACACAGTACGGCGGCAGCCACCACCGTGCCCGTGACGCCGCCGCCGAACAGCGCGATGAACAAGGTGCCCAGCCGCTGCGCAGCGCCGGTGCGCGCAAACACCAGGCCGGCCAGTGTGAACAAGGGCAGCGCGGGCAGCGAGGGGTTCACCGTGATCTGGTAGTGCGACAAGGCGACCGACGCGAGGGGCAAGGCGTCCTGCCAGAACAGCGCCAGCGCCAGGCCGCCCAGCACGGCGAACACCGGCGCACCGGCGAGCAGCACCGCGACCAACCACAGTGCGATAGGTGCCAGAGGCAGCGCGCTGCCGTCCCATTGACGTGCGAGCAAGAAGCCCAGCGCCGGCGCCAGCAGCGCCACGACGAATCGGACCCCCGAAGGCGCTAAGCAGCGCGCGCCCAGCTTGAAACCCAGCGCCAGAAACCCGATCGGCATCGTGGCCTGCACCCACCAGACCGGAACACCATAGGCCAGGCCTTGCGAGGCCGTCATTTCGCTGGCCACGAACTTCCAGCTCGCCGCAGCCAGCAGGCCGCAGATCAGCGCCGCGCTGGCATTGGCAAACAACCCCAGCGAACTTTGCCAGCGCGCGCCACCCAGCGCGCCCAGGCCGCTGCCCAGGCTGCTGAGGTGTCCATGGCGTTCGGCCGCGACGGCGCCGAACATCGCCAGCACCAGGCCGAGGTGCTGCACCAGCACCGATGCGTTTTCCACGCCGGCACCGAACAGTGGCCGCAGTGCGATTTCGACGAGCGGAATCAGCGCCATCAGCGCCAGTGCCAGCGAGGCCACGCCTTCGTCGACGCGCTGCCAGGGGCGCAGCCTGGCGGTCACCCCCACATCGGTCAAACTCAATTGCCCTTGCTCGCGGCGGCCTTGGCGTCGCTGCCCTTCTGATCGCGATACGCCTTCAGGTGCGCAAACACTTCGTCGAAGGTCTCGGCCGGCACCATCGCGCCGCGAATGCGTGGGTAGAGTTTTTCAGCCAGATCGTTCCATTCGCGCATCTGCTCGGGCGTGGGCCGGTTCACGACCAGGCCGCGCTTCTTCATCGCATCAACCGCTTCGTCGACTTCCTGGCGCGCCTTCTGGCGCAACTGCACGCCGGCCTGGTCGCTCGCCTTGCGCAAGGCGTCTTGCGCGGCGGGAGCCATGTCGTCCCAGGTTTTGCGCGTGATCACCAGGGCCCCGACGATCGGCGCCCAGTTGATCTCGAGCATGTTGGGCGCGCTGCTGTAGATCTGGCTGGCCAGCGCGAAGTAGGGCGTGGAGGGCACCACGTTGATCATGCCGGTCTGAATGGCGGGCAGGATGTCGCTGGTTTCCAGCGGCACCGGGGTGTAGCCCAGGCTCTTCATGATGGCCTGCTGTTCGGCCTCGGAGCCCCAGGCGAAAAACTTCATGCGCTTGTAGTCGTCGGGGCGCACGGCGGCGTCTTTCGAGAAGAATCGCACCCAGCCGGCGTCGCCCCAGGCCAGCACGACGAAGCCCTTGTCGAGAAACTTCTTCTCCATCCCCGGGCGCATCTTTTCGCGCACGTAGTCCACCTCGTCCCAGCTCTTGAACAGCAAGGGCATGTTCTGCAATGCCGAGATGCTGGGTTCGATTTCGCGCAGGCCCACCACCGACAGCAAGGCCCCTTGCAATTGGCCGATTCGCATGCGCCGCGCGAGTTCGGCCTCGCCGCCCTGGCTGCCGTCGGTGTAGATCACGTACTTCGCGTTGCCGCCCTGGGCCGTGCGCCAGACTTCGCCCAGTTCCATCATCTGGCGGTGGTACAGCGAATTCTTTGGCGCCATCGTGCCTATGCGCAGCTGTTTGTCGGCCGCACCGGCCTGCTCCGCGAACAGCAATGCCATGCCGGCGAAGAGGAGGGTGGCGAGCGGGTTCTTGAGCTTGATTTGCATGGGGCAGGGCCGGTGGGTTAGAAGAGGTCGTCGGCAACGCCCTGCAGCCACAGCGCGCGTTCGCGCATCGCCACATTGGGCAGGTCGCGGCGGGCGGTGCTGGCGGCCAGCGCTTGCTTGAGAAGTTCGTTGAACGCTGCCCGGTCACCGGCCGGCAGTGCGATCGCTTCGGCCTTTGCGACGAAGGCTCCGGCGTTCTTGCCGCCGCTGGTGGCGATGGCCCCGTCAAAGAAGCGCAGCGCCGCCGCAGCTGTTCCGCCCGGCCGGGCGAGTTCGAACTGCCCCATCAGGCTGGCCAATGCACCGTCGCCGAAGTCGGGCGAACGCTCCCACGCGAGCCGCGCCAGACGCATTGCCAAGGGCAGGTCGGCGACCGCATCGGGGTCGTCCTTCGACAGTGAAATGAAGCCGCCCCACGAGGCCGCAGCCCAGTAGGCGATCGGCACTTGCGAATCACTCAGGCGCGGCCAGCGCGAGGGCTCGGCGTGTGCCAGCGCGGCGCGAAAGCCCGGTGCGTCGTGCTCCAGAGCGGCCATCGCGTGGCGGTGCGCGCGCAGGTACAGCCGCGCCGCGCGCTCGCGAAGCTTTTGCGCCGCCTTGGCGTCTTTGGCCTCGGCCCGATCAGCGTCGAACGCAATGAAGGCAAACGAATACTGCGTGAAGCCGCCCGCCACCGCTTCGGCGAGCTTGAGGTTGCCCGGCGACTGCAGCAGCACCGACTCGGACAGCTTCAGGTAGAACGCACTCGCGTCACGCGCCAGGCCCAGGTCCTCCTCGGGCATCTGGCCCTGGTTGGCCAGTTCGTTGGCCAGGCCGTTGACCAGCATCATGCGCGGCGAACAGGCGCACAGCGCCGCCAGCAAGGCAGCAGTGCCGAGACGCATCGCCATGCGGTGAGACTGAACCCAGGCCGACGGCTGTGCCCACCAAAGTCTGTATGGTTGGCTGCGCTCGCGGTGCTCGCCACCGTCAATGCAGTCGCCGTGTTCAGCGCAATTTGAGTTCGCTCTCAGAGGGCCACCATGGGCACGTTCTCGCGGCATGTAAGACGCGCGGAATCTAGCGTTGCTTTGTGAACCTGCCGTGACATTCACTGCGCCGGCCCGGCGCGCGCACCTCTCAGCGTGAACTCATGCCGCGCGCCGCGTCGCTGAGCGCATCGCCGGGCACGCATTGCGCCTGCCAAGCCTTGAGCGTCGCCAGCCAGGAATGCGCTGCTGGCACGGGTGTCGACTCGGCCAGAAAACAGCGCAGCGCGGCGGAGGTGTCGTGCCCGGGGTCTTCGTTGCGACGCGCGGCGCGCAACGCGGCCAGCCGCGCCACCAGCGCGCGGCCCTGCGGCACCTGCTGAGTGACGTGCAGCGCAAAGGCCAGGTCGGCCAGCACTTCGCGGCTGCGCCGGCTGTCCCTGCCGGTGGCCAGCGCATCGGCACCGTTGCGGCGGTCTTGCAAATCGGCGCAGTGGGCCAGTTCGTGGTGGATCACGCCGCCGATCCAGGCGGCGCGCTGCTCGGCCGGCAGGGCCGGGAACATCCAGCTGAAGTCGGTGCGCGGCGTGAAGCCGTTGTAGCCGATGTGACATTCGCCCGCGCTCAGCGCCGCGACCATCGGCGCCTGCGCCTGCAAGGCGCGCAGCCACAGCGCATCGGTGCGCAGTTTCAGGTCGAGGGCGCGCGCTTGCGGCTGGGCTGCGGCGACGGCGGACTGGAATTCTTCGGCGCTGGGCATCTGGGCGGCAGCGGTTCCCCAAATCAGGCTCGACAGCAATGGCAGCAAAGATCGCAGAACCCGCATGCGGTCCTGCTTCGGCGCACCGCTTGCCGACTTGAGCGACCGCGCTCAACGCACGCAGGCGGGGTGTGCGGAAAGTTGCTCTGTGGCGGTTCGGGCCGCGCGGTCAGCGCGCGGCAGCACTGAGCGTCTGCTCGGCCCACTTGTTGAGGCTGAGGCCTTTTTGAGCGGCCGCCTTCAATGCGGCGGCGTGCACGACCGGTGCAATGCGGAGCATCAGCTTGCCACTGGCTGGCTTTTCCGGCGCGCTGCCCAATTGCGCATTGGCCGCGATGTAGCCATCCACGGTGTCATGGAAAGTCTGTTCGAACTCGGACACGGTTT
Source organism: Rhizobacter sp. (assembly GCA_031396425.1). Taxonomy (GTDB): domain Bacteria; phylum Pseudomonadota; class Gammaproteobacteria; order Burkholderiales; family Burkholderiaceae_C; genus JAEMQF01. The sequence goes on from JANNKS010000248.1 coordinate 5,272, forward strand.
CGCCGTGAAAGGTGATGATGTCGTCGATGTCGAGCACGCGTCCGACGATGATCTTGTCGTCCACATCGAAGGTCATGCTGGCGGTGTAGCCCTCATAAGTCATCGTATTGCTCATGGTGTGCTCCGAATGCGTTGCAGGAATTCCCGTGCTGCCTTGACCCGGTATCGCAACGCTTCCTTGCCCGGATGGGGGCCGTGAAAGGCCGCTTTGCGGCCCTGCCAGTCAAAGGTGACGGCAGACCCCGGCCCTTCGATTGCGCGGCAGCCCAGCGCAATCAGCAAAGACTCGATTCGGGACCACGCCAGGTTTCCATTGACTGGCTCGGCCCATACCAATTCAAGTGTTTTGCGGTGCTTGCGCGCGTCAAGGTAGTTGTCGCCTCATCTATGCTGCCAGCGGCTGCATAAGCTCTGCTTTCGAGTGGGCCGCGACGACCGAGTCGCGCTCGGGGTTGAGGGCGACTG
>JANNKS010000260.1:0-1756 GCA_031396425.1 Rhizobacter sp.
CGTCTTCGTCTTTCGCACCGTAAACCGCAAAAGTGATGCCGACCCGGCGGAAGATCACTTCGGCCTCTTCGCGCCGCGCCCGAATCAGGTAGCCCGGCAGCAACGACAGCCAAAGCAGCTAGCCGCGGGAAAGCTCGCTCACAAAGACCGCCCTGGCGAGGATCTCGTCGAAGCTGGGGCTCATCCGTTCATCTCCTGCAGGCGAAGTTAGCAATTTCCAGACCAGCGGCCACCGAATTGGTGCGTTGGTCGGCGCTGATTGCGGTGCGCGTCGGGCACCGCGTCAGGCGGCGCTGCGCAGATGGCGCGGATCGAACCAGACCTGCGCCCAGCGTTCGTTGGCACCGCGGCGCGCCGCGCCGAGCACGGCGATCGTGAGCAGCGGTTCGAGCGCCACCACGCCGAGGTAGGACGCGGCGAACTTCAACCAGTCCAGCCACGGCGTGGCCACCTCGCCACTGGCAAGCCACAGCCCCACCATCGCGGTCACGCCGGCGTAGTAGCTCGCGTCCAGGCGCAGCACGGTGCGCAGATCGACGCGCGCCAGCCGCCGCCCGAAGCCGGCATGCACGGCAAGCAGCGGCACGGCGAGCGACAAGGTATTCACCGACAGGTGCAGCAGGTCAGCCGGCTCGAGCAGCCAGCCTTGGGCGAGCAGCCCAAGCGCGAAACCCAGCAGCGTGGGCACCAGGCCGAGCAGCAGGTACATCGGCATGGCGCCCAGGAAATGCAACTCCGACGGGCCGACTTTCAGGTGGAAGGCCTGCATGCACAGCGTGAAGAACGCGGCGGCCAGCAATGTGCGCAGCAACTGATGCGGCCGGCGCAGCCCGGCGAGTGCCGCAACGCCGATCACGCCGAGCGCAAGCGCATTGGCCGCGACGATCTTCCCCGCCGCAAGAACGCCTGGCTCGATGTGCATGCTGGGCTCCGGTGTGGCAATGTCTGCGAGTCTATTCCAGCGCCACAGCCGTTCAGCGATGCATCGGGCTGGAACACCGCCGAGGGTGAACCCTTGCCTGGCGCGAGCACGTTCGTCGTGCGGCGCAACGGCGCACCGGTCACTCGTCAATCGAGCCTGCCGCATCGCCCGCCACCGCGTCGCAGATGGCCCGCACGCCTCGGGCCAACCCGGTGCGCCTCGAGTGAGGCTGTCAGCCGCCGATGCGCAAGGCTGGACCTTGAAACACAAACGCGCCACTCGGCCGGCCGTCTTTCGAACCCCCCTTGGGCTCGACGCTGACGCCCAGAGCGCCGCCGCGCGGCAGCGCCCGTGCCGCTGCCTGCGGAATCGACAACACCTGCTCGATCTCGGTCGTGACCAGGCCGAGCGAAACCGGCGGCGTGCCGTCATCGGGGATCAACCAGGCCTCCCACGACGTGTCGGGCGGCATGTCCGGATGCGCCAGGATGCGCAGCGCGATCGTGCGCTCGGCCGCCTGGCGCGAGGTCCACGAGGCGAGGATGGCGGGTTGCGCACGCGCATCGTGCAGCACCGCCACCGTCGTCGACGGGGGCTCGCGCGAAGGTGTCAGGCTGAAGATCAGCAGGGCTGCCAGCGTGGCAAGCGCGCCTGCGCTGGCGAAGCCGGCCCACCAGACCCGGCGCGTGCGCTTCGTTTCAGCGCGCGGCGAAATGCGCGCGTGGATCTTGTGCCACAGGCGATCGGGTGCCTTGACCTTCGGTGCCCGCCCGACGAGGGGATACATTCGTTCCTCCCACTGTTCGACCCGGTCGCGCAGGCCGGGCAGCCGGT
>JANNKS010000297.1:0-5879 GCA_031396425.1 Rhizobacter sp.
AGACGCCGATCTCGAACGACGCGATGCTGGTCAGCCGCGTCGTGATCAGGCCCACGCCGTAGATCTGCGCCACCACGTACACGAAGGAGCACAGGATCGCCGCCAGGATGCCGATGAAGCGTGGCGCATTGCCTTCGTAGCGTGCGCCCAGGAAGTCCGGGATGGTGAATTGTCCGAACTTGCGCAAGTAAGGCGCCAGGAACAATGCCACCAGCACGTAGCCGCCAGTCCAGCCCAGGATGAAGGCCAGGCCACCATAACCCGTGAGGTACAGCGTGCCGGCCATGCCGATGAACGACGCCGCGCTCATCCAGTCGGCCCCGGTGGCCATGCCGTTGTAGATCGCGGGCACGCGCCGGCCGGCGACGTAGTACTCGGCCGCGTCCGTCGTGCGGCTCATGATGCCGATGCCGGCATACAGCGCCACCGTCGCGAACAGGAAGATCAGGCCGATGTAGTTTCGCGCCAGTCCCATCTGCTCGGCGATGGCGAGGATGATGACGAATGCAATGAAGCCACCGGTGTACCAGGTGTAGACCTTGTTGAGCTGCTGCTTGAAGCCGCGATTCGTGGTCGCGCTGAATGCGCCACCGCCGCCCGTGCTGGGTGTCATGCCTGCCATGTCATTCCTCCTCGTCTTCCTGGACACCATGCTGGTTGTCCAGATTGTTCATGTAGCGCGCATAGAACCAGATGATCACGCAGTAGACGATCAGCGCACCCTGGGCGCCGACCCAGAAGCTGAAAGGCCAGCCGAAAAACGTGAACGTCAGGTCGCGGGCGAAATAGCCCAGCACGAAGGTCACAAAAAACCAGATGAACAGCAAGATCCCGGTGATCCGAAGATTTGCCGACCAGTACTGGTGGTGTCGCTCTGTCAATTGCATTCATGTCTCCTTCATCGTTGCCCTCCCCCACGCAGGCCGGGGGTTCTTCTCTGCTTCCGCGTGGCGTTCGGCAAGCCTCGCTGCCCGCCGAATGCCACCGCGGCCCTACCTGGACGTGGCATCGGCACCCAGGTGCCGCGCCGCGCCGCCCAGACTTTTATGTCAACCCGGTTTCACGCTCCAGTTGCGCCGCCACTTTCGGCTCGAAACCCTTCAGGTGACGAATGATGCGGCGCGCCTCGTCGGGGTCGTGCCGGTCGAAATGCACGCGCGCGAGTTGATACCAGCCGTACGGGCTCATTGGCTGCAATTCGGTGTTGCGCTTGAGGGCCAGCACGGCGTCGTCAAAACGCTGCTGCCGAATCAACACCAGGCCCAGGCCATACCAGGCACGGTCGAGCTTGGGGTCGAGCTCGACGGCACTGCGAAAAGCCCGTTCCGCATCGTCAATGCGCCCGGCCCCTTCGAGCAGAAAGGCCAGGTTGAACCAGTCGGCGGCGCTGCGTTTCGGGTGGGCCTGGGTCAAGGCGGCCGCATCGGCGATAGCCTCATCGCGACGCCCCAACTGCGCAAGCAGGTGGGCCCGGCTGGCCAGCGCGTAGGCGTCGTTCGGCCAGATCTGCAGCATCGTCGTGAAGCTTTCGAGCGCCGCCTGCTGGCGCGCAAAGACGAGGCAGGCCATCGCCTGCAGCCTGAGCCGCCAATGGTTCAGACGTGCGGTGCTCATTGACATTGGCCTACTCCGATTTCCAGGCAAAGGTTGATTTTCATGATCGTGACAACCACCCAGACCATCGACATGAACACGAACGCGGCGAGGGGCAGATGCCGGTCGATCACCTGTTTGGGCGCCAGGAAACGGATGCCGCGCACGAACGGCTTGGCCAGGATCCCCAGCAGCTGGTAGAAGAAATTGCTGTCGCGCTTCGCGCCGGCCAGCAGACCCAGCAGCCACTGCCCCGCCAGCGCCAGCAAGGCGATTTCGGCAATCAACTTGATTGATGAAACGAACAGCAACATCCACGTCCCTTTGGCGAGTGCCGGGGACTTTGTTTTTGCCGCCTTACCGCTTGCTTACGCGGCGCGCCCAACCAAGGGTGCGGGAGATCAGGGTTTATCCCAGGCCCGAATGGGTTTGCCGCTTGCTTGGATAGAGTCCCCGGTTTCTCAATCGGGCAGCCCGCCTGTCGCAGGCCCTGCAGATCACGCGCATGACCCAGCTCACCACCACCTTCACGCCCACCTTTTCGCAAGCCTGGTTGCTGCTGGCCGTGGCGATCCTGTTCGAGATCGCCGGAACGGTGTGCATGCGCCTGTCGGAGGGCTTCACGCGCCTGACGCCCTCGGTGCTGATCTTCGCCTTCTACGCGGTCTCGTTCGCACTGAACACATTCGTCATCAAAGTGTTGGGCCTGAGCGTGGTGTACGCGGTCTGGTCGGGTGTGGGCACCGCCATCACGGCCGGCATCGGCATCCTGTATTTCAGGGAACCCGCCACGGCCGTCAAGTTGGCCAGCATCGGCCTGGTGGTGATCGGCGTGCTCGGGGTGCACGCCAGCTCGCGACAGTGAGGCGCTGCACCGGCTGGCGCAAGCCGGCCGCACGTTGCGCAGGCGCAGCACCCAAAGTCACCTCGACCAGGTTTGTAACGACAGGCCGTGCAGGCAGATTACACTCGCGCGTTGAGAGCGGCAGCGCGACAGGCGCATGTCCGAAGGGACGCCGAGAGGCTGGTGCCTCCCGTCCAACGCAGAAATGCCAAGCCGCAACCGGACCTGAACGATGACCATCTCCAACAGTGGGGCACCCCCTTGGAGCAGTTCCCGATCGGCAACTGCCGGCACAGTTGCACCCGACGCCTGGCACGCCACGCGCGCGCAGACTTCGCTGTCGACGCAGATCGCGCGCGACAAGGACGACTACCTCGCCACTGAAAAGGACGACGTCGGCCGCAGCACCGGGCCGAACGAACGCGAACTGTTCGTGTCGTGCGACGCCGGGCCGGCACTGCAACAGCAGTTCGAACACCTGCGCCCCGAATTCATCGTCGTGCACGACATCGGCACCGCGTCGTCGCGCAAGTTGCTCAGCGGCATCGGTGCCGCGAGCGGCCGGGCGCTGCAAAAGCTGGTGATTCGCCGGCAAGGGTACGGCAAGGCGCTGGGCACGCTGTTCTTCATCGAACTGCCCGCCGCGGGCGGCCTGGCGCTGCGCATGTACACCACCGAATCGGAAGCCGACCCGCCGACGCGGGTCGCGCTGGCGCGCATGCTGCTGGCGTTCAGCCGCCTCGGCGTGGTGATGGTGGGCGACCTGACCACCGAAGCGCTGCGGCCCGCGCTCAAGGCCTTGCGCGAAGACATCATCGCCGGGCCCTGGCACAACCGCAATCTGCTGCTGCTGCCGTTGGCGTCGGCCTCGAATCTGGTCGCCCAGGGCATGGACCTGGCGCAGCGCACCGGCGTGAATGTGCGCACCACCCCGATGGTGGCGCGTCCGGCCGAAGCCTGGGGCTTCATCAGCGACACCTGGCGGCGCCTCAGTGGGCAGGACGGGCCGGAAACGTCGACGGGCTCGCCGGCATCTGCAGCCTTGGCGCCGGAGCTGCCGGTGTTTCGCACCCCGCCGCCGCCGGCGCGTACCCCACCGGCGGCACCGCCTGAGGTGCCAACGCTGCACGTCAATGGCGCGGCGAAAGCCTGGCCTGCACGAGCCAGCGATCTTGCCGCCAGCAGCCGCTTCGAATCGTCGTTCGGTCCGGAAAGCGGTTCCGGGCCGCTGTCGGTCGCGCCGAGCGCCCCGGCACGTGCCGCGGTGCCGTTGCGTGCTGCGTCGACCATTCCCTCGCCCTCGCCCTCGCCCTCGCCCGCGCTCGCCACCGCCACGGCTACCGCCGCACCAGCGCCCGCACGTGCGCCCGCTGCAGCGCCTGCACCAGCGCGCGCGCCGGCAATCGCTCCCTCCATCACTGCTGCGAACGCCCAAGCTGGCGCGCCCTCGATCGCCCGCGCCAACGCGCTGCCCAGCGCAGCTCCGAGCGCAGCGCCCAGCCAGCCGCCGCGTGCGCCGACGCTCGCACCGGTGCCCGCGCCACCGCCAGCGGTTTCACTGCGCTCGTTGCCCCCCAGCGCAAGAGCGTCGGAGTACCGCGCGGCCGCGCCGACCATGCCCATGGAGTTGTCGGAGCACACCCGGCCGGCGAACCCGCCGCAACTTCAGGTGCAACCCAAACGCGTCGACCAGAACATCCTGCCGCGTTACGTTCGATTGCTGAGTGCGCTGAACGGCATGACCAGTTGCTGCGTGTTCGATGTGGCCACCGGCAACAAGCTCGCCCATGCCGGCAGCACACCGGGCGCCACCGAACTGGGGCGGCAGGGCCAGGCCCTGATGGGCGCGATGCTCGACGCAAGCGAGGTGCTTGGCTGCGGCCACACCCTGCCCGAAGCGGCGATCACGCTCGACACCCACCACCTGCTGCTGCGCCAGGTGCCGCGCCACCCGGGCCTGGCGCTGCATGCGGTGTTCGACAAGGCCACCGCCAACCTGACGCTCGCCCGATTGCAGGTGTTGCGGCTCGACGCGCTCTTCGAAGAAGCGCCGCGCGGCGCGTGACCACCAGGGCCCACGCGGCCGCCTGGGCCCCCAAACCGGGCAGCGCCTGCGTTGGCCTGCAGGCGCGCCCTGAGGTCAGTGCACGACGCGCTCGAAACTGAACACGCCGTCGACGATGTCGACCGGAATCAGATCCTTCGGGCCGAAGCGGCCTTCCAGAATCAGCTTGGACACCGGGTTCTCGATGCGCTGCTGGATCGCGCGCTTGAGCGGCCGCGCGCCATACACCGGGTCGAAACCTGCCTTGGCAATTTCGGCCAGCGCCGCGGCCGACACGTCCAGGCGCATCTCGAGTTTCTCGAGCCGCGACTCCAGCACCTTGAGCTGAATCTTCGCAATCGCCTCGATGTTCTTCATGTCCAGCGCGTGGAACACCACCGCCTCGTCGATGCGGTTCAGGAATTCGGGCCTGAAATGCTGCTTGACTTCGACCCACACGGCGTCGCGGATCGCCGCACTGCTCTGGCCTGCCATCTGCATGATCTGGTGCGAGCCCAGGTTGCTCGTCATCACGATGACGGTGTTCTTGAAGTCCACGGTGCGGCCCTGGCCGTCGGTGAGCCGGCCATCGTCGAGCACCTGCAGCAATACGTTGAACACGTCCGGGTGGGCCTTCTCCACCTCGTCGAGCAACAGCACGCTGTAAGGCTTGCGGCGCACCGCTTCGGTGAGGTAGCCGCCTTCGTCGTAGCCCACGTAGCCCGGGGGTGCGCCGATCAACCGCGCGACCGAATGTTTTTCCATGAACTCGCTCATGTCCAGGCGAATCATGTGGTCTTCGCTGTCGAACATGAAGCCTGCCAGAGCCTTGCACAGCTCGGTCTTGCCCACGCCGGTGGGGCCGAGGAAGAGGAACGAGCCGGTCGGCCGGTTCGGGTCTGACAGACCGGAGCGCGAGCGGCGGATCGCATTCGCCACCGCGCTGATCGCCTCGTCCTGGCCGACCACGCGATCGTGCAGCTTCACTTCCATCTGCAACAGCTTGTCGCGTTCGCCCTGCATCAGCTTGGCCACCGGAATGCCGGTGGCGCGCGCCACTACTTCGGCGATTTCTTCGGCGCCGACCATGGTGCGCAGCAGCTGCGGCCGGGTCTTGTCGGCAGCCCGTTTGGTTTCGCCGGCCTGCGCGTCCTTGAGCTTCTTTTCGAGGTCGGGCAACTTGCCGTACTGGAGTTCGGCGACGCGGTTGAAGTCGCCCTTGCGCTTCCACTCTTCGATCTGGTGGCGGATGCGGTCGATTTCTTCCTTCACCTGCGCCGAGCCCTGCGCCGCGGCCTTCTCGGATTTCCAGATTTAGTCGAGGTCCGCCGCTTCGCGCTGCAGCTTGCCGATTTCTTCTTCGATCAGGCCGAAGCGCTTGCGCGAACCTTCGTCCTT
>JANNKS010000352.1:0-4895 GCA_031396425.1 Rhizobacter sp.
GCAACCCGACTGGCTGATCGACCGCGCCAAGCTGGCCGGCCGCTTTCCGCCGCGCGTGCGCGCCAAGGAACTGTGGCGCGTCGCCGAGCCGTACCTGCAACAGGCCTGGGAAGACGCCACGCTGCTGGCGATCCGGGCGCAGGAAGACGCGGGGCTGGACATCGTCACCGATGGCGAGATCCGGCGCGAGAGCTACAGCAACCGCTTCGCCACCGCGCTCGAAGGCGTCGACCTCGACCACCCCGGCACGGCACTTGACCGCTCGGGCCACCCGAACCCGGTGCCGCGCATCGCCGGCGAGACCCGCCGCAAGCACGCGGTGGAGTGAAGGGACCGTCCGCATCGTGACGCGGTCCTTGTGGCGGTCGACGGGTTCGACAGCACTGCAGACGGCGTTGCACAGGATCAATCACCCGCACGATGAAGCTGCTCGTCCGTCGGGGGGTGTTGGTCGAAGAGCAAGACCAAGCGTATTTGGCTGACACCAATGGTGATTCGGACGGGGCCCGCGCGCTCGGGCCGTTGCAGGCCGCAGCGCCCAGGGATGCGCACTCCAAGCAAAACCTGTGCGCCGACAGTGTCGGCTTCAGCCGGCACGCTGCCGTGCGCCGCGCGGCCGACGGCGGCGGGCGGGAATGCGAGTTTGATGACGATGGGGTAGCCGGATCATCGTCGCGCGGGTTTGTCCCAGCGTGCCGACGTACGCAGTGCGAGCCCATCGCGGCAGACCATTGGGCACAATGAATCATGGCGACGACATTCGCATCGGCCCGACAGGTCGACAACTCCTTGCGTACGCGATGTTCGCGTGCAATTTCGGTGTTGTTGCTGCTGGTCGGTGTAGCCGGTTGCGGCGGCGGCGGTGGGGGAGGCGCGTCTCAGCCCGATTCAAGATCGGCAGACTACTTTCCGCTCGCAGTCGACCACCGCTGGACTTACGGGGAAGCCGGTGTGCCGGTGCACGTCCGGTTTTCGCAAGAGCGCAGCGTCGCAGGCCGGCCCGTCAGTGTGATCCAGGTGCTTCGCAGCGGTCAGATCGAGGAGCAGTTGTACGCGAAGACGGCAGCGGGCGTCGTTTCGCTGCCGGGTGCCGATCCTTTCGAACAGGCGCTGGGCGAGGTGACCGTATTGCGCCTGCCCGTCGTTGCGGGTGATTCCTACCTCACGCTGGACCGCACGATCAACGGTCTCGTGGATGCGGACGGTGACCGCCAGCCCGATTCGCTGGCGATCCGCGCCGAGGCCACCGTCGTCGGCTTCGAGACGCTCACCACACCAGCCGGCACCTTCAGCGAGGTGGCTCACGTCCGCACCCGCATCACCCAGACCCTGACCCTGGCCGACGGCGGCCGGGTCTTCGTCGCGAACGGCACGGTAGACGACTGGTATGCACCGCAGATCGGGCCGGTGCGCAGCGTGACCACGTGGACCGGGACCATCGCCGACGGCACCACCGAGCAGGTGATTGCGGCCTACCGCGTCGGTTCGGCACGAAGTGAGACCACGCCGCCACGGGTGGCGGTGTTGACCCCGGCCGCGGGCAGCGTCTCGGACAATTCGTTCATCCGGGTCCAATTCGACGAGCCCCTCGATGCGTTCGGCGACTTTTCGCAGGCCCTGCGCCTCAACACCGCCGATGGCCAACCCGTGCCGGGTGCCTGGCGCCGCCTTGACGAAACGACGTTCATCTTCGATGCGCAGAGCCTGCTCAGCGGCGTTTTTGCCGTGGCCCTGTCGGCCGACATCGTCGACCGCGCCGGCAACGCGGCCCTGGCCGAGCAAGTGGGCTCGTTCACGGTCGACAGCGTCGGCCCCAGGGTGCTCACCATGCAGCCCGCGCCCGACAGCGTCGAGGTGCCGCTCGACAGCATCATCCGCCTGACCCTCGATGAAACACCGGACCCCGCCAGCTTCGTTCCCAACGCCGTTTTCCTGATCGACACGACGGGGAGCGGTCAATTCGTGTCGTCGACCGTGACACTCGACGGCCGGACCGTGACGATCACACCGCACGCGGCCCTGCAGCGCAGCACGCGCTACCGAGTGCGGGTCGACGGCGCGCTGCGCGACTTCATAGGCAATCTGGTGCAGCCGTTCGGTGCCGGGTTCATGACCGATCCCGGTCGCTTTGCAGCACCCCGAATCGTCGGCGGCGTGGGGCCGGTCTTCGGCGCCCAATTGGGCGACTTCAATGGCGATGGGCGAACCGACCTGGCGTTGTCGGCCGGCCCGTTGCTGGGTGGTCCCATCGAGCTTCATTTGGCGGTGCAGCAAGTTGACGGAACGCTGGCCGCAGCGCAGCGAGTTGCGGCGTCCACGAGTTGCCAGCCCTCCGGTCTGTCTGCGGGGGATTTCGACGGCGACGGGTTGACCGACATCGTCACCGGCGGATTTTGTGGCGTACAGATCTTGCGCCAAACCGCCGGACACACGCTGGTCGCGGCGGCGGACTTGAACGTCGCGGCATTCAATGTCCGCTGGGTGCCGATCGCGGCGGACGCGCGCCTGGGCGTCGTCGGTGTCGATTCCGATGGTCAGCTGCGCGTGTGGCGCCAGACAACGCCTGGGGCATTCAGCGCCGATACACCGACGGCGACCGGGTTGCAGAGCAGCGTCGATATCGCGGTGGCCGACTTCAACGGCGATGGCCGTGCGGATCTCGCGGTGTCGGGCGTTCTGGCAAGCGGCGGTTCGGCGATCGTCGTTCTTCACCAGCAACCGGGGGGCAGCTTTGTTGCGGCGCACGCGTTTGTGGTCGACCTGGTCTGGGGTGCCAGCTCGGTCGCTGCGGGAGACGTCAACGGCGACGGGCGCGCCGACATCGCGTTTTCGACCGGTGGAAACTCGCCGACGGTGATCGGCCTGATCTTGCAACTCGGCGACGGTTCGTTTGCGCCCTACGTGACACTGCCCACCTACGACACTCCGTCCGCGATTCGCGTTGCGGACGTGAACGCTGACGGGCGCGCCGACATCGTGGTCAGTCACAGCGGCTGGAGTGCCGTGGGCGTGTATCTTCAACGCGGCGACGGCAGCCTGGCCGATGAAGTGCGTTTCGAATCGACCTACGGTGCCTTCGGAGGCCAGGGCTTGGCGATCGGTGACGTCAACAGCGATGGTCTGGTCGACGTCGTCTCCTACGAGGCCGTGCTGTTGCAGCGACCTTCACCGGCACCCGCCCCGGTCGCTCCGAACGCCACGACCGCGAAGACCCTGCGCGTCACTGCGCCGCCAGCGCCTCGGCCTGCAACCACACCAGGAACCCGCCTACCTCGGGTTTCCTGCGCGACGCATCGGACTGGAACAGGAAATAGCTGTGCGGCGAGACGAGCGACTTCTTGAACGGCGCGACGAGCTTGCGCTGCTGCAGCAGGCAGTGGTGGCGCAGGTTGTCGGGCGTCCTCCGCGGGCGCGCGCTGTCGCGCAGCAGGCGCGGGCTGCACACCGGCAGCACTACTTCGCCGAACAGGTACACGTCGTGTTCGCCTTCTGACGCGGTCGAACCTGGCATGCGCGCGCACGCACGAGTTACAGCCGATTCGTGTAACGCAGCTGGACGAAGTTTTCGCCCGGGTTCGGGTGGCGTATTCCGGCATTGGAGAAGTGCTGGACGCGCAGAGCCACCTCGTGCCGCCCGGTTGCGCCGAACGCGCGCCCGACAGCGATGTGTTCGCCGAAGTTGAACCGGGTGCTGAAGCGTTTGTTCGCACTCTGGTACACCGGCGAGATGAGATTCACGCCGAGGCTGGCTTCGCAGAACCACACCGAAGCAGTGCCTGCGGGCTGCCAGCGCAGCACCGGCGCCATCCCGACCTGGGTCACCAGCGCATTGTCGGTTTGCCCCTGCGGTGCATCGGCTCGCCATCGTGAAACGAGGGTCTCGATATAAGCGCCTGCGGTGCCGGCCTTCCATTGACGAGTCCAGGCCAGATTCCAGCTCAGCCCAACGCCAAGCGCGTCCGAACGCGGCGACGCCGACCACTGGACAAACACCGAATCCGGCCGCCAGGCGTCGTCAGACGGGGCCGGTTCTTCGCGCGCGCCGGCGGGAAGCGAAGCGCCGCCGACGAGCGCCGCGGCGAGCATTCCCCGTGCGGCCGCGCGCGCTGCCCCCTGGCACCGCCGGGCTGGGAGCCCGAGCTGCACGGGTCGAGCGGATGAATTGCGTTCCAGCATGGCTGGGCAGCCTGCGGGGGCGCGATTGCACGCCGATTGCAATCGGATGCAGGTCCGTTTCATTTGCAACGCAGGGCGCACCGCCGCCCGGTCCGCGCCGTGCCACCCGAGCGCGCGACGCCTCAAGTCCCAGTGGGCGCGCCACCGAAGCCTCGTCGATGAGGCCCCAATGCTCGACGATTCGACCGTCGCGCATGTGCATGATGTCGATCGCATCGATGTCGCCGCGGTTGGGCGCTTTCCGCGCACGTCGAGAAACGCCTGCACGGCCCGTTCGGGCGCCCGCGCGCTTCGCTCAGCCGCCCGATGCCCCCGTCACCCGCCAGATCACATCCCCCACGTCATCCGCCACCAGCAGCGAGCGGCGGTCCGGCCCGATCGCCACGCCCACCGGCCGTCCGTACGACTCGCGTTCGTCCGGCGCGAGGAAGCCGCCCAGGATGTCGCGCGGCGGGCCGCTCGGGCGGCCGCCCGCGAACGGCACGAAGATCACCTTGTAGCCGCTGAGCGTGCTGCGGTTCCATGAGCCGTGCTGGCCGATCACCATGCCGTCTTCGGCAAACCCGGGCAGGGTGCCTGCGGGCAGCCAGCACAGGCCGAGTGACGCGGTGTGGCCGCCGAGCGCGTAGTCCGGCGTGATCGCCCTGGCCACTGCGGCGGCGTCCTGCGGCACCCTGTCGTCCACCGTCTGGCCCCAGTAGCAATACGGCCAGCCGTAG
>JANNKS010000359.1:0-1708 GCA_031396425.1 Rhizobacter sp.
CGACGCCGACCATCTTCGTGGCGGTGCTGCGGTTCTCGATGTTGACCGCCACGCGCTGGCGCAACTTGATGCTCTGGAAATCGCTGACGTTGGCGCGATACGTGCCTTCGGTCCACGAACCCGAATCGGCATAGTCGTAGAACATGCGCGGCACGCGCTTCTTCGCGAGCAGGCGCAGGTCTTCGATGTTGGTGATGACGGTCATGCGCTGTCTCCGATCTTGTTTTGGTGTGGCCCCGCGGCTGGGCCTGGGGACTATTCTCACCGAATCCGTGCGGGCCGCGCCGTCACGTGTCGAACAGCGGCAGGTTGTAGCCGGCGTGCGGTTCCCGCGCGGCGGGCGCGGCCTCAGGCGGCGCCGCTGCCAGGTCGGCCACGCGCGCCAGCGCGCCGGCGCGCACGCCCAGCAGGCGCAGGCGACGCGTCAGGTCGACGCGTTTCAGGCACAGACCCGCGGCGCGGCGGATCGCCGTGGCGTCGAGCGTGTGCTCGGGCAACGTGAGGTCGCGCGTGACCGACTTGAAGTCCTGAAAGCGCAGCTTGATGCCGATCGTCTTGCTCGCGTAGCCCTTGCGCGCGAGGTCGCCCGCGAGTTCGGTGCACAGCTCGGTGAAGATCGTGCCCAGCGCGGCGCGGTCGTGCACGGCGTGCAGATCGCGCTCGAAGGTGGTTTCGCGGCTGATCGACACCGGCTCGCTGTGCGTGACGATCGCGCGCGCATCGCGCCCGTGCGCGACCTCGTGCAGCCAGGCGCCATAACTCTTGCCGAAATGCTGCAGCAAGAACAACGGGTCGGCGCCGGCCAGGTCGCCGATCGTGTGCAACCCGAAGCCGGCGAGTTTTTCGGTCGCCTTCGGGCCGATGCCGTTGATCTTCTTCGCCGGTAACGGCCAGATGCGGTTCGGGATTTCATCAGTGCTGAGCAGCGTCAGGCCGTCGGGCTTGTCCAGATCGGAGCAGATCTTGGACAGCAGCTTGTTCGGCGTGATGCCGACCGAACAACTCAAGCCGGTGGCGGCGCGCACCGTGGCCTTCAGCGTCAGGCCGATCGCGCGCCCGCCGTCGGCGTGCACGCCTTCGATGTCGCTCAGGTCGATGTAGATCTCGTCGATGCCACGGTCTTCGACCTGCGGCGTCACGGCGCGCACCGCGGCCTTGAACAGCTTCGAGTACTTGCGGTATTCGTCGAAGTCGACCGGCAGCAAGGTGGCGTCAGGCGCGAGCTTGGCGGCCTTCATCACGCCCATGCCCGAATGCACGCCGAGTGCGCGCGCTTCGTAAGTGCTGGTGGTGATCACGCCGCGCCCGGCGTAGTCGCGCAGCTTCGCGTATTCCAGGCTGCCGTCGGCGCGCCGCACCGGCTGGTGGCGCCGCCCACCACCGATCACGACCGGCCGGCCGCGCAGCTCGGGGTAGCGCAACAACTCCACCGACGCGTAGAACGCGTCCATGTCGAGATGCGCGATCAGGCGCGGCTCGCTGCCGCTCACGCTGTTTCCCGCACCGCATCGAGGCGTCGTTTCGGCACATCACGATGGCTGGACATTCATACAGCATAGCGCCGAGAGCGCCTCGGATCAAGTCGTGCGGGATGGTTGGCTACTCGCCGCTGGTTCCGTCACTGCCACCGCCACGTCCAGATCGCATCGAGCGAATTGTCGAGCCCCGATTGCGCGCGCAGCGTCAGGCGCTGGGCGACGCGGTAGAT
>JANNKS010000386.1:0-4127 GCA_031396425.1 Rhizobacter sp.
CACGGTTCAAAAGCAAGCGCCCTTCAACCCATCCAATACCGACTGCGGTATGGATCAACCCGCCATCAATGGAGAAGACCAACACCTTCCAACAACCCCAGCCATGCACAGTAAATTCATGACGCCAGGTGCCGCAATTTCATTGACACGTTCCGGCGACGGGCCGCTATGGCATTTAGGCAGTTGGCAAGAATGGCTAGTCTTGGAGCAGCGAGGCCTAACCCATCGGTCAAGCGGATAACCCTCGGAATACCGAGTTCTGCCGCTTACCTAAAACGTTGAGGCTGTAGAAAAAGCCGATTCGTTCTTGGGCGCGCAATGAACGATCAAACTCGACCTCTCAAATCGCGCTGCATTGAACGATCGCCATGTCGGCAAGGTTGAGTGACCCCCCAAACGGAGCAGTCATCGTGGCGTTGGGACTTTTGCTGCAGCCTCGTTAGGCGCCTTGCTGTGAACCGGTACTACGGCGAGCTTTTCAAGTCAGCGCTGCAAGTGCTCGCAATCCTGTGCCTGATCGCGCTGTTCTCGATGGTCGCTCACAAGGCTTTGGCCGACATCGCGGTCCTGGCGCAGCAGCATTCCGCGGGTGACTTCTGGGCGGCCTTGGCGCGTCACGTACTACGGAATCTGGCAGGTGGTTGAGTCGCCGCCTTGTATCTTCCAAAGGAAGGGCTCAGCGCGTGCTCGAATGTTCCGGGCAGCAACTGCGCCTCAAGGTCCACAGCCAGAAGGCGCGGGTTGGTGTCGATCGTCTTGTAGCGGGCCATCGCGGTGCATCGGCAGTTGCGATGCGTTCGCCTTGCAATCCGTGTGCCACGCGGGCAGACTGCGGGGATGGTTTTTCTACAGCCTCGTTAGGCGTCACAGGCCATCTCCCGTAGCTGCGTATTTCAGCCCATCGTGGACGGCATTTCAGGCTGATCGTGGACGGGATTTCAGCGTGATCGTGGACGGCGTTTCAGGCTGATCGTGGACGCTGTTTCAGCCTGATCGTGGACGACAGGGGGTGCGCGCAAGTGATTTTTCAACCGGCCTCAAGCTCAGCGCTTTTTGCGACCCGAGCCGATGCCAACGAACAGAATCACGATGCGACGAATCCGCGAGACATTGCGCCTGCACTTGCAGGCCGGGCTGAGCTACAACGAGGTCTGCGGTGCGCTGAAGATCTCCAAGAGCGTGGTGGGCAAGTACGTCCTGCTGGCCCGGGTGGCCGGCGTTGACTGGGAACTCGCCCAAACCCTGAGCGACGAGGAACTCGAGGCCCGACTGTTCCGGGCGGCAGTGCCGCGTTCGAGCCACCACCTCGCCCCTGACTTTGCCGTCGTTCACCAGGAACTCAAGCGTCCCGGCGTCACCCTGATGCTGCTGTGGGAGGAGTACGCCACCGGCAACCCATTGGCCTACAAATACACCAGCTTTTGCATCAAGTACCGGGCGTTCGCCCAGGGCCAACAGCGCTCGATGCGCCAGATTCACATTGCCGGCGAGAAGCTGTTCGTCGACTACGCCGGCGGCGCGGTGCCCATCATCGACGCGACCACCGGCGAGATCACCCAGGCGCAGATCTTCGTGGCCACACTGGGCGCATCGAACTACACCTTCGCCTGCGCCACCGCACGCCAGACCACCGCCGATTGGATCGGCGCGCAGGTGCTGGCGCTGGAGTTCATCGGCGGCGTGCCCCGCTTGATCGTGCCCGACCAGACCCGCGCGCTGATCAAGACGCCCGACCGCTACGACCCCGAGCCCAACCGCTGTTACGAAGAATTCGCTCGGCACTACGGCTGCGCGGTGCTGGCCGCACGCCCGGCGCATCCCCGCGACAAGCCCAAGGTCGAAGGCTCGGTGCTGCTGGTTCAGAGGTGGATCTTGGCGCGCCTGCGCAATCGCCAGTTCTTCAGCCTGGGCGAGCTCAACTGCGCAATCGCACAGCTGCTGGCCGAGCTGAACCAGCGGCCCTTCAAGAAGCTCCCCGGCTGCCGGCGCAGCGCCTTCGAGCTGCTCGACGCCCCGGCGCTGCGGCCCCTGCCGGCGAGCCGCTACGCCATGGGCCGCTGGAAGGTGGTCAAGGTCAACATCGACTACCACGTCGAATTCGAAGGCCATTACTACAGCGTGCCGCACCGCTGGGTGGGCGCCCGGCTCGATGTGCGCGTCACCGGCACTGTGCTGGAGTGCTTCGCGTCGAACCAGCGCGTGGCCGGCCACGCCGTGAGCACCGTGCGCGGGGGCTTCACCACGACGGCCGAGCACATGCCGGCGTCGCACCGCGCGCACCGAGAGTGGACGCCGGCCAAGCTGATCGCCTGGGGGCAGCGCATCGGCGTGAGCACCGCCGCGGTCGTCACCTGGCAGCTTCAACACCGCCCGCATCCCGAGCAAGGCTACCGGGCCTGCCTGGGTCTGCTGGCCCTGGTGCGCCGTTATTCGGCCCAGCGGCTGGAAGCGGCCTGCACGCGGGCCATGGCGATTCGTGCGCCCAACCTCAGAAGCGTCACCAACATCCTCAAGTGCGGCCTGGACCGCCAGCCTTCGTTGTTCATCGCCGAGGCCAGCCCCGTGATCGAGCACGACAACGTGCGCGGGCCGGACTACTACCACTGAGTACTACCACTGATCCCCCCGAGCACCCACACCCCACGAAGGAACAACCCCAATGTTGAACGAACACACGCTGGATCAACTGCGCAGCCTGCGCCTGGACGGCATGGTGCGCGCTCTGGAGGAGCAAACCACCAGCACGGCGGCCCACGCGCTCGCATTTGACGACCGCCTCACGCTGCTGGTGCAGCGCGAGGTCGCTTGGCGCGATGACCGGCGCGTGGCTCGGCTGCTCAAGGCGGCCAAGCTCAAGGTCGCTTCGGCGTGTGTCGAGGACATCAACTGGCGCGCCAGCCGTTCGCTGGATCGCTCCCTCATCGCCACGCTGGCCGGCGGTGACTGGCTGCGCCATGCGCACAATTTGCTGATCACGGGGGCCACGGGCTGCGGCAAGACATGGTTGGCGTGTGCCCTGGGCACCCAAGCCGCACGCAGTGGCTTCTCGGTGTTGTACGTGCGCGCGGCCCGGCTGTTCGACGAGTTGCAAGTAGCCCACGGCGACGGCAGTTTCGGCCGCCGGCTGGCTCAGTTGGCCAAGCTCGATCTGCTGATCATCGACGACTTCGCGATTGCGCCCATGGGTGCGCCCGAGCGCAACGACCTGCTGGAGTTGCTCGATGACCGCATCGGTACGCGCTCGACCCTGATCACCAGCCAGTTGCCGGTGAAGGCCTGGCACACCTACCTGAACGACCCAACGCTGGCCGACGCGATCCTGGACCGTGTCGTGCACAGCAGCCACAAGATCGAGCTCAAGGGCACCAAGTCGCTGCGTGACAAGGCGCAGGCACCATCGCCATGATTCTCACTACGCCCATCTCCACCCTCGCACCTCGTTGGACCGAGCATGTGTACATGCCCGCTCGGGGCGCCTCCGGCGGCCTGGCAGGGGCCTCAATTTGAAGACCGAATCAACCCCAAAACCAGACCCGTCAAGGGTGCCGCGACAGCGCGTTTCAGGCTGATCGTGGACGATTGAGCTATATTCAAACTCCAACTTGCGCGCTACCCCAGCGCGTCACCGACGACGCCGAATCGTCGTCCACGATCAGCCTGAAACAGGCGTCCACGATCGCTGAAATACGCAGCCTACCGGTACACCGCCCACGGCAACCTGGTCGCGGTGATCACCAACGGGACCGCCGTACTGGGCCTGGGTGACATCGGGGCACTCGCGTCCAAGCCGGTCATGGAAGGCAAGGCCGTGCTCTTCAAGAAGTTCGCCGGCATCGATTGCTTCGACATCGAGATCGACCAGAAGGACCCCGCCAAGCTGGTCGAGGTGATCGCGGCGCTGGAGCCCACCTTCGGCGCGATCAACCTGGAGGACATCAAGGCGCCCGACTGCTTCTTCGTCGAGCGCGAGCTGCGCAAGCGCATGAAGATCCCGGTGTTTCATGATGACCAGCACGGCACCGCGATCATTTCCGGCGCGGCGCTGCTCAACGCCGCCCTGCTTCAGGACAAGTCGCTGGACTCTTTGCGGGTGGTAGTGAGTGGTGCCGGTGCCTCCGCGATCGCGT
>JANNKS010000394.1:0-5269 GCA_031396425.1 Rhizobacter sp.
CGTCGGACATGACCTCCACCGCCAACGCCGCCAGGATCAGGCCCATCAGACGCGTCATCACGTTGATGCCGGTCTTGCCCAGCACGCGCGCAATGCGCCCGGACAGGCTGAACGCGACCCACACCGCCAGGCCGATCACAACACCGTACGCAACCAGCACGCCGAGCTGCCACCAATGGCGCGTCTTTTCGGCATAGATGACCATGGTGGAAATCGTCGCCGGGCCAGTGAGCAGCGGGATCGTCAAGGGCACGATGGCGATGCTGGCACCTGCGTCGAGCTTGTCCTGCCCTTCGACCAAGTCGTCGCGGCGCCCTTCGGCCGGCTGCGCGTTGAGCATCTGCATCGATGAGATCAGCAGCAACATGCCACCTCCGACCTGGAACGACGCGAGCGAGATGCCGAAGAACTCGATGATCTTCAGGCCCGCCAGCGCGCTCACAGCAATCACCACAAAGGCGCTGAACGCGGCGACGCGGATCGTGCGCTGCCGCTGCGCACGGTTGAAACCTTGGGTGAAATGAATGAAGAAGGGAATCGCACCGATCGGGTTCACGATCGCCAGCAACGCCACCAGGGGTTTGTAGATGTCCATGCGCGATTGTGGATCGGGGGAGGGCGATGTTCAGAACCCGCGTTCACCCCTGGGGCCAGCCTCAGGGGCTGTCTGTGAAGCCAGTTCGCCAAGGTAGTACAGACCGCGGAGGGCGCGCACCCCGTACCAGCTGAGCAACTCACCGTCGACAAGGCGGACATCGGCCTGAGGGCACAGCGCCTGGGCGGCGGCAATGTCCGCCTCACCGAACGCGTAGGGCTCGGAGCTCAACAGGACGGTTTGCACTGCCGTCAGCCATGCTTCATTGCCCTGCACGACGGGGTAGCGTGCGGCACCATGCGCGCCGCCCTCGACATCGGGCCGGGTGTGCCAGTGAATGCGCGCCAGCATGCGCGAGAGGTAGGTGTCGCGCGCCACCGTCATCCAGGGGTCGCGCCAAATCAGGTAGAGCACGTCGCGCGCGGCGCACCCGTCGCCCTGGGTGGCGGCCAACGCCTCGGTGAATTGGTGCGCCAGTTGATCGGCCTTCTCATGCACCTGGGGAAGGCGGCCGAACTCGGCACGCATCTGCTCGATCAGCGCCAGGTTGTCGTGCGGCGCCAGCGGATGGGTCACGACCAGCCGGGGCATGGCATCGGCGCCCCAGGCCTTCAGCGCGTCGACGATCTCGCGCCGGTTCTCGTCCACATTGAGCAGCACATGGGTCGGTGCCAGCCGGCGCAACTTGGCGAGGTTGACGTCTTTCGTCCCACCGACCTTGGGAATGCGCGAAACCTCACCCACAGGATGGAGACAAAACCCTGTCCTGGCCACCAGGTATTGGCCCAACCCGAGCGCAAACAGCAGTTCCGTCAGGCTGGGCACGAGGCTCGCAATTCTTGGCCGGCCAGGCATTGTTCGAGAGGAGGAATCAGTCATGCACTGTTGCAGCGCTACCGATCCGGCCGCAAGGAACTGCCCGAAAACAACACTTTGTGCGCATCCGTCAAGGCGGCATTCGCCCAATTCCCGTATATTCGCGACTCTGTGTATGGACGCCGCGCCTTCGCTTGAATGGTTCACGATGGGTAGAAGCTCCACATCGTTTTTCGGAATCTGAAAGGGCCTCTCCCATGGGCAACAAACTCTACGTCGGCAACCTCGCGTACAGCATACGTGACGAGGACCTGCAGCAGGCGTTTGCACAGTACGGTAGCGTGACATCAGCAAAGGTGATGATGGACCGCGACACTGGCCGGTCAAAAGGCTTTGGATTTGTCGAGATGGCCACCGACGCCGAGGCGCAGGCTGGCATCAATGGCATGAACGGTCAGGCGCTTGAAGGCCGGGCCGTGGTCGTGAATGAAGCCCGCCCGCGTGAAGAGCGTCCGGGTGGCTTCGGCGGCGGCGGCGGTGGCCGATCGGGTGGCGGTGGTGGTGGCTACGGCGGCGGGGGCGGCGGTGGCCGTTCCGGCGGTGGTGGCGGCGGCTACGGCGGCGGCGGTGGGGGCGGTGGCTATGGTGGCGGGGGCGGTGGCCGCTCGGGCGGCGGCGGCGGTTATGGCGGTGGCGGCGGTGGCCGTTCCGGCGGTGGCGGCAGCAGTGGCGGTGGCGGTGGCCGCGGCGGCTACTGATCGCTCACTTCGCAATTGATCAAGACGGGCTGCCACGGCAGCCCGTTTGCATTGGCAGATTGCCGATCGAAATCGATCGCCAGCGTGGCGAAGACCCCGCTGTCGCGCCCCGGCTGCCCCGACGCTGAGCATGCGCCCCAGGCCGAATGGGTGCAGCGCCAGCCGCGACGTGGTGGCGCTGCGGATTGACCGCGCCGCGGGTTCACGCCGTAACTTCCAGCAACTCCGCGCAGCGAATGCAAGGTGCCGCGGCTGACCGTCGGCACGTACCGGACCAACACTTCGTGCACCGACCTGCAGGGTAGCCAACCCGGCATCGGCGCTTTCAGCCGCTGTGGCCGGCCCTGCGTCGGCGTCGAATCGCCCGGGCGATGACAAACAACGTCAGCGCCACCATCACCCAAGGCAGCAGGAAAACGGTCAGCGCGATGATCTTCGCCAGGCTGTCAGCGAACACGCGGCCCGCGCCCAGCACCGCCTCGCGCACCGGCACCCAGATGCCGGTTTCGAGCACGCTGGGGATGGCTTGAAAATGGAGGTTCACATGGACCATGTCGGTCTGCTGCGACAGCACCTTGCGGCGTGAAGTCAGGCTGTCGAGCTCGCTTTGCACCCGCACCAGTTCGCGCTCGACCTCGATCACCTCCTTCAGGCGTGCGCCCGGTGTGGCCAACAGACCGCGCAAGCGGTCGCGAAACGCGACCATGTTCTTCAAGCGCGCGTCGGTATCGACTACGTCGTCGGTCTTGTCGTCGGCCGTCTGGGCGTGTTGCCCCACGCTGCCCAGCTTGGTGACCTTGGCCAGAAAGGCATCCAGCGCGCCGGGCGGCACCCGCGCCTGCAGCGAGGCGCTCGACGGTCGGCGTTGTTCATCGCGCGACAGCACCGAGGCGAGAACTTCGCAGCCGGCCGCAACACACGCGTCCTGGGCCTGCTGCCAGGCGCTTTCAACCGCCTCGGCGGGCGACATGATGCTGATGTCGTGGCGCAGCGCGATGTAGCGCCGAAGCGGTGCCTCGTCAGCCTGTGCCAAGGGCGCCGCAGCGCCCTTGGCCCTCACGGCGTTCATCTGGGCCGCCATCGGCGCGCCCAGGCGGGAAAGGGCGCTTCGGTCCGCAGCAGGGGCGGTGGCTCCTTCGGTGCTCTCGTTCTGTCCACACGCGGTGGTCAACGAAAGCAATGCCAGCGCCAGGAGTGTTCTGGCGCGGTGAAGAACGATTTGCATGAGCGTGTTGTCGCTGGAGGGGCTTGCTGATACGGGGCCGAATCGCCGACGGGGTGAAGCCTTCATTCGCCCTGCCGGTTCTTGCGCGGGCGGCTGGCCAACAGCCGATCAAACACGGGGTTGGGCAGCAGCCGCAGCAGTTTCGCCACCACGCCCATCTGCCAGGGAATCACCCGGTAGCTCGTGCCTTGTTCTACCGCGCGGTAGGCGGCCTGAGCGAAGCGATCGGCAGGCATCAGGAACGGCATGCTGTAGCGGTTTTCCTGAGTCAGCGGTGTGTCGATGTAGCCGGGCACCAGCGTGACCACCCGGACCCCGCTGTCATGCAACTCGCCTCGCAGGCTTTCGCAATAGCTGATCACCGCTGCCTTGCTCGAGCAGTACGCACCATGGCCCGGAAGGCCGCGGATTCCTGCCACGCTGGCCACGCCGACCAGCCGGCCCGAACCACGCTGGCGCATCGGCTCGATGAAGCAGTGAAACGTCGCGGCCACCCCCAGCACGTTCGTCTCGAAGGTGCTGCGCATCACTTCCAGGTCTGCCAGCACCGTGCTGTCCATGCCCACACTGATGCCTGCGTTGGCGATCACGACGTCAGGCAAGCCCTGGGCATGCACACAGGCCAATGCTGCCGCGGTGATGCCCGGGATGTCACGCACGTCGGCAGCGTAAACGGCGCAATCGTTCGCCTCCTCGGGCAGGCCTCGCAGCCAATCCTCCACCTGCGTGGTGCGGCGCGCCACCAAGGCGAGGCGAAAGCCGTTGCGCAGGTATTGCGCCGCCAGAGCCTGGCCTATGCCACTCGAGGCGCCGGTGATGAAGGCAAGGGGGGCAGTCATGGGCATCAGGCGTGCGGCAGCCGGGTGAGTGAGAGCGAAGGCTCGATGAAGGTCCGGAGTGTGCCTCAGCCCAGCCACTCAGCACGCGGAGCTGCCCGCGGCTCAAACAGCGCTCAGGGTTTGCCCGCTCGCCCTGCAGCAGTTGGCGGCGCGAATACAGCGCGCACCCGGCCCTTGAGTTCGATCACACGCGTCAGATGATCGTATTCCACCGCGTCGGCACGGAACTCGCTCGCACCTCGTTTGACCGTGACCGGCAGGTGCGACTTCACCCGCTCGGTGGGCCGAAAGAAATGCAGGAACTCGCTGCGAAATTCGGTCGGCACGTCGCCGCCATCGCCATCGCGCAACACCTGCGCGGCACCCATCAATTGAACCTCGCTGCCATCGGCATTCGCGATGGCTCGATTCGCGCGTGCCAGCGTGACGCGTCCGTCCGGGCTGATCGCACGGATCCGGGCATCATCGATTTCCAATGTGTTGGTGTCCGGGTAGTGGTGCATGCGCCGTCCTTCGATCTGCATCAGCATCGCGCCGTCGGCGCCGAAGCGCTGCACGACGAAGTTGCTCATCTGATAGTCGGCCTCGTGGCGCGGTGGGGCGGCAGGCGACTGCGGGTCGGCCATCGGGGTGTTCTTCACCAGCCACCATGTGCCCAGGACGAGCAGCCCCATCAACAGCAAAGGCAGGTAGGTGGCCGCCGCGTCAAGCACTCTCATTCGCCACGACACCGTCAGGGCACGGCGGGCCGACGGTTGGGCTTTCGCCGCGGCGGTCGTGCTCACCCCTGCACCGGTGCGCCACCGTCCAGTGTGTTCAGGTGGTTTCGCAGCATGTCGGCGTACCGGCCGGCAGCCACCAGGAGCAGGTCACAGCATTCCCTGGCCGCGCCATGGCCCGCCGGCGCGCGCGTGACGTGGGTGCACACAGCACGCACTTCGACATGGGCGCCCGGCGGCGCACACGAGAACGCGGCGCGACTGAGCAAGGGGAGATCGGGCCAATCATCGCCCATCGCAGCGACCTGCGACCAGTC
>JANNKS010000402.1:0-10052 GCA_031396425.1 Rhizobacter sp.
TGTTCGAAACCCAGGAAGCGACCAACAAGGCCTACTTCTCGGGGCGTTGCCAGGCCTACACCACCGACGCCTCGGGCCTGGCCTCGGTGCGCAACAAGGAAGCCGGCAACCCCGAGGACCACGTGATCCTGCCCGAACTCATCTCCAAAGAGCCGCTCGGGCCGTCGGTGCGCCGCGGTGACGACGAGTTCTTCGCGGTCGTCAAATGGGTCGTGTTTGCGCTGATCGAATCGGAAGAGTACGGCATCACCCAGGAAAACGTCGACGCCTGGCGTGCCACCAGCAAAGACCCGGTGGTACAGCGCATCCTCGGCACGTCGGAAGACACCGGCAAGCTGCTCGGCCTAGACAAGGAATGGGCCTACCGCGCGATCAAGGCGACCGGCAACTATGGCGAAATCTTCGAGCGCAATGTCGGCCCGAAGTCGGCCCTCAAGCTGCCACGTGGCGCCAACAACCTGTGGAACAAGGGCGGTTTCATGTACGCCCCGCCGGTGCGCTGAACCGCTGATCCGCCGGCCCGGCCCGACACCATGACGTCGCAGATCGCGTTGACGGTCGAGTGCCGGGCAGCCAGCGCCGCGATTCAGTGCAGGGCGTCGAATCGCCCACAGCCCGGGTTCGGTGCGGTGCGCCCATGACGCCGTCGTCGCCTCCGCCGAAGGCGCGCAGCTTCAGCTGGCGCAGCAAGGCATTCCGCAACCTCGTCTACCAGGTGGTGGCGATGGTGGTGGTGGTCGCGCTGGGCGCCTACCTGGTGCACAACACCCTGCAGAACATGCGGGTGCGCGGCATCCAGAGCGGCTTTGATTTCATTACCCAGCCCGCCGGCTTCTCGATCG
Organism: Rhizobacter sp.; assembly: GCA_031396425.1. GTDB lineage: Bacteria > Pseudomonadota > Gammaproteobacteria > Burkholderiales > Burkholderiaceae_C > JAEMQF01. The sequence goes on from JANNKS010000402.1 coordinate 843, forward strand.
GCGAAAGCGTGGTGCCGTTCGATTCGGCCGAGAGTTACGGCAAAGCCTTCCTGGTCGGCCTGTCGAACACCTTGCGCGTGGCCGTTGTCGGCGTCGTGCTGGCCACGGTGCTGGGCACGCTGGTGGGCATCGGGCGCCTGTCGCACAATTTCCTGCTGCGAACGGTGTGCAGCGCCTACGTCGAGGTGTTCCGCAACGTCCCGCTGCTGCTGCAACTGTTCATCTGGTACTTCGTGCTGACCGAGTTGCTGCCGCCGATCGAAACGGCGCTGCAACCGGCGGCCGGCGTGTTCTTCAGCAAGAACGGCCTGCAGTACCCGATTCCGCTGTGGGAAAGCGGCCACTGGTTGACGCTCGCCGGCCTGGCGGCGGGCTGCTTGGGCGCCTGGGCCTGGACGCGCCACACTCGCCAGCATCTGTTTGCCACCGGCGTGCTGCGTCCGTCGTTCTGGCCGGGCGTGCTGATCGTGCTGGCGGGCGGCGCGGTCGGCTGGCTGATCGGCGGCGCCCCGGGCGGGCTGGATGTTCCCGAAAAGACGGAACTCAACGTGGTGGGCGGCGGCGCGGTGACGCCCGAGTTCCTGACGATGCTGATCGGCCTGACGATCTACACCGCGTCGTACATCGCCGAGATCGTGCGCGGCGGCATCCAGGCGGTGCCGTTCGGCCAGCACGAAGCGGCTGCGGCGCTCGGCCTGTCGCGCCGCATGGAAGTGCGCCTGGTGCAGTTGCCGCAGGCGCTGCGCGTGATCATCCCGCCGCTCACCAGCCAGTACCTGAACATCACGAAGAATTCTTCGCTCGCCGTCGCCGTGGGTTACCCGGACCTGGTGTCGATCTCGAACACGTCGCTGAACCAGACCGGCCGCGCGATCGAATGCATCGCACTCGTGATGGCGTGTTACCTCACCTTGTCGCTGCTCACCGCCGCGTTCATGAACGCCTACAACAAACGATCGTTGCTCAAGGAACGCTGAAACCCCATGAGCGCCCTGGCCAACACCGCCTCGTCCACCACCTTCGAGCCGATCGCGTCGCGCCCGCCGCCGACGGCCGTGAAGGGCGCGCTGGCGTGGCTGCGCAGCAACCTGTTCGACGGTTGGGGCAATACGCTGGCCACCCTGGTGGTGCTGGGTGTGTTGATCGCCGTGCTGCCGCACCTGCTTCAGTGGGCCGTGTTCAAGGCGGTCTTCGTCCCCGACAACGCGGCCTGCCGCGCGGCCGTTGAAACCGGTGCCTGCTGGGGCGTGGTGGCAGAGAAATACCGGCTCATCCTGTTCGGCCGCTACCCGTACGCCGAACAGTGGCGCCCGCTGCTCGCATGCCTGTTGCTGATCGGCTTGCTCGTGGCCAGTTGCTACCGGCCATTCTGGAAGCGTGGTCTGTTGCTCGCCTGGGCGATCGTGCTGGCCGGTTTTTTCACCTTGATGTTCGGCGGTCTTTTCGGCCTCACGCCGGTGGAAACGGCGCGCTGGGGTGGCTTTCCGCTGACGCTGTTGCTGTCCACCATCAGCCTGGTGCTGGCTTTTCCGCTTGCCGTGCTGGTGGCACTCGGCCGGCAATCGCGCATGCCGGGCATCCGTACGCTGTGCGTGCTGTACGTCGAGCTGATTCGCGGCGTGCCGTTGATCTCGGTGCTGTTCATGGCCTCGTTCATGTTCCCGCTGTTCATGCCCCAGGGCACCACGATCGACGTGCTGCTGCGTGTGCTTGTGGGCATGACCCTGTTCACCGCCGCATACCTTGCCGAGGTGGTGCGCGGCGGGTTGCAGGCGCTGCCCAAGGGCCAGGTCGAGGCAGCCCTGTCACTGGGCCTGAGCGACTGGCAGGCCTCGCGCATGATCGTGTTGCCGCAGGCGGTGCGCCTGGTCGTGCCGGCGATCATGAACACCTTCATCGGTGCGTTCAAGGACACGTCTCTGGTCACCATCGTCAGCCTGTACGACCTGACCGGCGCGCTGCAACTGGCACTCGGCGACGCCGATTGGCGCAAGTTCTTCCTCGAGGGCCAGCTGTTCGTGGCGGCGATCTATTTCGTGTTCTGCTTCGCGATGTCGCGCTACAGCCAGTGGATCGAGCGCCACCTCAATACCGGCACGCGCCGCCAATGACCCCTTCAACGCCCACCTCCGGCTGCCCAGTGCCCGAGCTTCGCGCCAGGAACATGCCATGACCGAACAAAGCCCCATCATCGAATTCAAGGGTGTCAACAAGTGGTACGGCGAGTTCCACGTGCTGCGCGACATCCAGCTCAACGTGGCGCGCGGCGAGCGCATCGTCATCTGCGGGCCGTCGGGCTCGGGCAAGTCGACCTTGATCCGCTGCGTGAACCGGCTCGAAGAACACCAGCAGGGCCAGTTGATCGTCGACGGCACCGAACTGAGCGACGACCTGAAGGCGATCGAACGCGTGCGCAAGGATGTGGGAATGGTGTTCCAGCAGTTCAACCTCTTCCCCCACCTCACCGTGCTGGAGAACCTGACGCTCGCACCGATGTGGGTGGGCAAGGTGCCCAAGGCCGAAGCGGAAGAACGCGCGATGCAGCAGCTCAAGCGCGTCCGCATCGCCGAGCAGGCCAAGAAATACCCGCTGCAACTCTCGGGCGGACAGCAGCAACGCGTCGCGATCGCGCGCGCGCTGTGCCTGACGCCCAAGATCATGCTGTTCGACGAGCCCACTTCGGCGCTCGACCCGGAGATGATCCAGGAGGTGCTCGACGTGATGGTCGAACTCGCCGGCCTGGGCATCACGATGCTGTGCGTCACTCACGAGATGGCGTTCGCCAAGGCGGTGGCGAACCGGGTGATCTTCATGGACCAGGGCCAGATCATCGAGCAGGCGCCGCCGCACGAGTTCTTCGACAGCCCGAAGAGCGAACGCACGCGCGACTTCCTCTCCAAGATCCTGACCCACTGAGCGCGCGCGTGACGGCGCGCCGCACCCATGTTGACCCGTTTCGAAGCGTCGTTGATTCGCGTGCCTGGCGACGTGTTGCCGCGCCCGCACGGCAACTGCTACTGGGTGGTGCGCGGCCGGGTGCTGGCCGGCGAGTACCCGGCCGTGCACAACCCCCAACTCACCGAGCAACGTATGCGCACCCTGGTAGAGGCGGGCGTGACGCACTGCTTCAATTTCACCCATGCGGGTGAAGCGCTGCCCGACTACGCTGCCGCGTTGGCGCTTGCCGCGGCCGAGCGTGGCGCGCAGGCACGCACCGAACGATTTGCTGTCGCTGACTTTGGCATTCCGTCGGTGGACGGCATGCGCAGCACGCTGCAGGCGATCGACACCGCGCTCGCACAGGGCGCCAACGTCTACCTGCACTGCCGCGCCGGCATCGGCCGCACCGGCACGGTGGTGGGCTGCCTGCTGGTCGAACAAGGCTTCGCGGCCGATGAGGCGCTCGCGCTGATTCGCGCCAAATGGCAAGTGATGGACAAACGCCGCCTGGCCCCGCATTCGCCCGAGACCGAGGAACAGCGCGAGTTCATCGAACGATGGGCGCGCAGCGCGGCGCCATAGCTGCGGGCCGCCGGCACCGTCGCGCTGCCTTTCACGCGATCGGCGCGCTGACGATCCAGCCTTCGAGCGGGTCGACCTTGGCCGGCAGTCCGTAGCCGGGTTGCCGGCTCGCCCATGCGGCCTGCATCAGGCACAGCACAGCGTCGAGACGATCACCCGAAGCATCGGCGATCAAGGAGTCGCGCTGCACGCCCGTCAATGCCAGGCTCAGGCCCAAGCGCGTCTGCCCAGCCTCGAGCGCATGCACCAGATCGACGCGTGCGGCCAGGCGCGCGTCGGTCTGCTGCGATTTCTGATCGCTCTTGTACGACCGTGCCCCGATCAATTCACGTGCCAGCAAACCGGGATAGCCCTCCAGCGCCACGCGCGCGCGGTCCCCCTCGTGCAGGCCCGGAAGGTGAACACCGGCGGCAAGCAACAGAGGGGCGCCGGCGTGCAGCATGATGGCCACCGGCGGGTTGACCCATTTCATTGACGGCGACGAACCCGCCGGGCCGTCGCAGGCCCGATGCGCGAACTTCCCCCCCACCGGACGCGCCGCGCAGTAGCCGGCGAACGTGGCACGCACCTGGTCGCGCGGCAACGCGGCGTAGTGCTGAATCAGCTCCGGCCACTGCTGCGGCCAACCCAGGTCCAGCACCAGTTCGCGCGGCAGACCGAACGGGAAATCGAACGCCGCCAACCACGGCCCGGGGCTGCGCAGCCACACCGCAAACGCCGCAAAATCGGGTGCAGCCTCGATGCGGTCCAGCGCCACACGAGCAGCATGCAACCGGCCCAACGCCAGGGTGATGGGCTTGGCGCGCCGCGGCGCGCTGGTGAAGTCAATGCCTGCAAGCAGGGGAAAGTCTCGAGAAGGCAAGAGGCTCCATCCGCGTTAGAGTCATGGTCGACGTCAACGATAACAAGAGCACATGCCCGACCTTTCGGACAAACCCAGCCCCACCCCACCCGTCCCCGAACCGCGCGAACAACTCGTCAGCACAGAACACCGGCTGGTGCTCGAGGGCAGAACCCTGGAGTACACCGCCACCTGCGGCACCATGCTGCTGCGCCTGTACGACGATGCCGACCCGAAGGCGCCAGGCGCCGCGGGTGAAAAACGCGGTGTCGACAAACCGCGCGCGGCGTTCTTCTTCGTCGCCTACACGCTCAAGAACGGCGACGCTGACGTGCCGCGCCCGCTCACCTTCAGCTTCAACGGGGGGCCAGGTTCGAGCAGCGTGTGGCTGCACCTGGGCCTGCTCGGGCCGCAACGCGTGGCCACCGACGAAACCGGCCTCGCTCCGCCGCCGCCCTACGCACTGCGCGACAACGAGTACACACTGCTCACGCACAGCGACCTGGTCTTCATCGACCCGGTGGGCACCGGCCACTCGCGCATGCTCGAGAACGAAACCCTCAACGAATTCCACGAATACCAGCGCGATCTCGAATCGGTGGGTGAATTCATTCGTTTGTACCTGACCCGTTACAACCGCTGGGGCAGTGCCAAGTACCTGATCGGTGAAAGCTACGGCACCACCCGCGCGGCCGGCCTGTCGCATCACCTGCAGGAAAAACACGACATCTACCTGAACGGCGTGATGCTGGTGTCGCTCGCCATCGACCTGCAGACGCTGAGCTTCGACCATGCGAACGACCTGCCCTACGCCTTGTTCCTGCCCACCTACGCGGCGACCGCCTGGTACCACCGTGCACTCGGGCCGGACATGCAGCGCAAGGCGCTGCGCGAAGTGATTGCGGCAGCGGAAACCTTTGCGCACAACGACTACAGCACTGCACTGATGCAAGGCTCGCGGCTGTCGGCTGCAGAGCGCGAGCGCATCGCGTCGCAGGTGTCGCGTTTCACCGGGCTGTCCATCGAGTACGTGCTGCGCTGCGACCTGCGCCCGCTCGACGCGCGCTTCTGCAAGGAGTTGCTGCGCCAGCGCGGCCAGACGGTGGGCCGGCTCGATTCGCGATTCGTCGGCCAGGACCGCGACGACGCCGGCGAACAACCCGAAGCCGACGCCGCGATGAACAACCTGGCCGGCGCCTACGCCGCCTGCATCAACCGGCTGCTGCGCCAGACCCTGAAATTCGACAGCGACGCGCCGTATGTGCTGCACGCGCCGATCTGGGACAAGTGGAAGTGGAAAGACTTCGAGAACAAGTACGTCAACGTCGGCGCCAGCCTGCGCCGCGCCATGCTCGCCAACCCGCACATGCGCGTGTATGTGGCGAGCGGCTTCTACGATCTGGCCACGCCGCACGCGGCGGGTGACTACACGCTCAGCCACCTGGGCCTGCGCGACGCGCAGGCGAGCAACATCAGCGTGAACTACTTCGAAGCCGGCCACATGATGTACATCCACCAGCCCTCGCTGGCGCGCATGGCGATGCAGTTGCGCTCATTCGTGAAGGCTGACGCCAACTGAAGGTTTCGGACTTGCGTCATTTCAGCCCGGCGATCGGCCACTGACATCGGTACCGCCGCACCGGCATCAGCGAATCTGCTCCAGCGGCAGCACGAGTTCCACCACCAGCCCAGGCGTGGCATTCGCGAAGCGCAGTTCGCCGCCATGCGCCTGCGCCACCAGGCGGCACAGGTGCAGGCCCAGGCCGACACCGCCGGTGGCGCGTTGGCGCGCGGCATCCGCGCGGTAGAACGCCTCGGCCAGGTGCGGCAGGTGCTCGTCGGGCACGCCGGGGCCGAAGTCGCGCAGGCGCCAATGCAGTGCCCGCGCTTCGCGGCGCGTGGTGATCACCATCGCCTGCGCCGCACCCCCCGCATGGCGCACCGCGTTGCCGATCAGGTTGCGCAGCAACAGGCGCATGCGCATGCGGTCGAGTTGCAGCACCGGGAAATCGGCCGCGAAGTCGGTATGCACCTTCACACCGGGAAAACTCTCTGCGAGCACGTCCGCGGTCAGCGCGTTCAGATCGGTCGCTTCGCGCTGCAGGGCCGCGTGGCCGTTGGCGAGGCGCTCGCCCTCGAGCAGGTCGGCGATCATCTCGCCCATCTGCGCCAGGTCGCGCAGCAGCGCTTCGCGCGGAGCCCGGTTCGCACCGCTGTCTTCCACCAGTTCGGCGTTCAGACGCGCGCGCGTCAGCGGCGAGCGCAACTCGTGGCTGATCGCCAGCAGCAGCGCGCGCTTCGCGTCGAGCCGGTCATGCAGGCTGGCCGCCATCGCATTCACCTGCTCGCCCAGGTCACCCAGTTCGTCGTGGCGGCGCACCCGGATCGGCGTGTCGAAGTCGCCACTGCCGAAACGCTGGGCCCCTTCGCCGATGGCCTTCAAGGGGCGCAACAGGTGGTGCACGAAGGCATACGCCAGCGCAGTCAGCACCAACAACAACGCGAGTGTGACCCAGCCGATCGTGCGCGGTTGCCGTGACCAGCCCGAGTCGCCCAGGCCGAAGGTGATGCGGTGCCCGTCAGCGGTGCTGCGCGTCAGCAACCACCAACCTGCGTCCTGCTCGTCGTTGCGCCGGTGCCAGCCCTGATGGCGGCGTTGCGGGTGCGAGTCGAACTGCACGACCGGTCCGTCGATGCGGATCGACAGCGGCAGCGCCTGCACCAGCACGCCGGCACGCCCGACATCGGGTGGTGTGCCCAGGTCGTCTGCGAGCCGGTCGACATAGTCGGCCACGAGCGGACGCACCACCTCGCGCCACCCACCGGACAGCGCACGTTGCATGCCACCGAGGAACACCGCCGTCAGGGCCAACGCCAGCACGACGAACAGCACCATCAGGCGCATCCGCAGCGAATGACGCCAGCGGCCGAACCAGCCGAGCCGGGCGCCGGCTGGGGCAGCGTCGCGCTGCCCACTTCGGCTTTCGCCAAGGGTCCCGCTGGGGCCCCTTCGTGGCCCTTGGTGGCCAGGCTGGCTCATGCACGCGCGCCGGCGAACGCATAGCCCGCGTTGCGCAGCGTCTTGATGCACTCCAGCGGCTCGAGCTTCTTGCGCAGCCGGCTCACCACGATGTCCACCGCGCGGGTGTACAACTCGGCGTCATGGCCGCGCAGACGGTTGAGAATTTCGTCGCGCGTGAACACTTTCTGCGGTTCGCGCGCGAGCAGGGTCAACAGCTCGAACTCGGTGCCGGTCAGCTCCACCAGATCGCCGTGGCGGTGCACCTGGCGCCGCTCCAGGTCGATCTCCAGGCCGTCGAACACGAGACGCTGCGGCGCCGCACCGGTGCCAGCCACCGGTGCGCGCTGGCGCCGCAGAATCGTCTGCAGGCGCGCTGCGAGTTCACGTGGCTCGAACGGCTTGGGCAGGTAGTCGTCGGCACCGAGTTCGAGCCCGACCACCCGGTCCATCACGTCGCCGCGCGCGGTCAGCATGATGATGGGAATGTCGCTGTCGCGCCGGATCGTGCGGCACAGCTCGAAGCCGTCCATCTCGGGCAGCATCACGTCGAGGATCGCGGCGTCGAAACTTTCACTGCGCAAGCGTGCCAGCGCATCGCTGGGGCGCAGTGCCGAACTCAATTCGAGGTCGAAACGTCGCAGGTAGGCCGCCAGCGGCGCGGCGAGGTGTTCATCGTCATCGATCAACAGGATACGGTGCATGGGCGCGATGCTCCCACGGAGCTGCTGGCGTGGCAATGTGGGCGCTGGCGGGGTTGTGAAAGCTGAGGCGGTGGATCCCGGCGTGCGCCGGGATGACGGCGTGCGCCGGGAGGACGGAGCGCGCCGGGAGGACGACGCGCGCCGGGATCACGGTTTGCGCCACTGGACGACAGCGCTCACCGGGACGACTGCAGGCGCTTCGGCTCAGCCGCGCCAGCCGCCGTGGCGCTTGGCCAGGAAGTCGCGCAGCTTCTGTTGCTGCTCGGGCTTGAGCGTGTCGTAAAACCCGGCGAATGCCGCAATCACTTCCGGGCTCTTGCCGCGAATCGCACCAGTCTTCTCTTCCACCAAGGCCTGGGCACGGCTCGCGTCGAACTTGTCGCTCTGAATCAGCGTGCCGATTTCGGCGCGCGGATTCACGGTGGTGCCGATCAGCGCGGTGCGCTGCTCGCGAACCTTGTCGAACACGACCCCGAGGCGCTGCTTCTGCGCGTCGTCGAGCTGCATCTCCTTGCCCGCCCGGTCGATCAGACGTTCACGCCACTTGGCGGAATCTTCGGCGCTCACTTGCCAGCCGTCACCGCCATGGTGGCGGTGGCCGCAAGCGGCCAGGCCGCCGGCCAGGATGCTCACACCGAACAGGCCGAACAGGGTTCTCTTGATCCAAGGTTTCATGATTCAGGTCCTAAACAGAGGGGTTGATGAGGTGTGTGTTGAACACAGGTGCATCGTGCCCGGCAGGACCCGCCGCGTCCTTTCGGCGCGGTTTCGGCGTGTATCGTTTCTTTTCAGCCGCGCAGGTGGCACGCCACCCAGTGGCCGGCGCCCGACTGCTTCAGTGCCGGCGCTTCGGTATTGCACAGCGGCTTTTGCGCAATCGGGCAGCGGGTGTGGAAGTGGCAGCCGCTCGGAGGGTGGATCGGGCTGGGCACGTCGCCCTGCAGCATGATGTGCTTGCGCTTGACCTTCGGGTCGGGAATCGGCACCGCCGACAGCAGCGCTTCGGTGTACGGGTGCAGCGGGTTCGTGTACAACAACTGCGCCGGTGCGATCTCAACGATGCGGCCGAGGTACATCACCGCGACGCGGTGGCTGATGTGTTCCACCACGCTCAGATCGTGGGC
>JANNKS010000410.1:0-7717 GCA_031396425.1 Rhizobacter sp.
TGCCAGAACCTGGTGTCGATGTGGGCGCGCGCCGGCGTGCGGGTGAAGCTGGCGTCCGAAGGCATGGCCACCTTCATCCAGAAGGTGCAGAACTTCGATTCATCCGCCTACTTGCTCGGATGGGGTGTAGCCACCTATGACGCCCAGTACTCGTTGCAGTCGCTGATTCGCACCCGCTCCGGCGGCCCGGACGGCAATTTCAACTTCGCCAAGGTGAGTGACGCCAAGGTCGATCAGTTGACCGATGCGATGAAGTCGGAAACCGACGTCACGAAGCGCAATGCACTGATTCGCGAAGCGCTGCTGCGCACCCGCGACGAATTCCTCTACGTGCCCCTGCATCACCAGGTGCGACCGTGGGCGATGAAAGTCGGCGTTGAAACGGTGCATCGCTCCGACGATCGGCCCGAAGCCCGGTTCACTTCGGTCAAGTAGTTCAGCAGGAGCGTGGCGGCCGCCCCGCCGGATAGGCGTCGCCGGCGTCAGTTTCGGCCGGCCTTACCAGGCCCCGTTCACAGTGCGCTGAGCGCTGCTCCAAGGCGCACAACTTCGGAACCGCGCCCTGACTTGCCAGCCAGTCAGGGCCGCTGCTGTGAAAGCGTGTTGCGGTAAATCGTGCCGGCCTTCATGATCAGGCGCAGGCCCGCTTCGGGCCGGCTGAGCGAGCCCAGATCGCGCGTCGGGTCACCCTCGACCACCAGCAGATCGGCCCAGGCGCCTTTCACCAGGCGCCCGATCTGACCCTCCTGCCCCATCAACCGGGCGGCCGAGGAGGTCGCGCTTTGCAGGATCTCGACGGGGCTGAGTGCTGAGCCGCGAAGCGCAAACTCTTCGCTTTGCTGGGGCTGCATCGCTCCCAGCAGGTCCGTACCCAGCGCGATGGCCACGCCATGGGCCTTGGCGATGCGGATCGCCTCGATGCCCTGGTCGCGCACCCGGGAAAGTTTGTCCATCATCGAGACAGGCCAGCCCAGCTTCGCCCCTTCACCCGCGAGGGCGGCGTAGGTGGCCAGCGTAGGTACCAGCCAGGCGCCTTCCTGTTTCATGACTTTGGCGGTCGCCTCGTCGATCAGGTTGCCATGCTCGATGCTGCGCACACCCGCCTGCACCGCACGCGTCACCGCGCGGGGGGAGTACGCATGCGCCATCACGTACAGGTTCGCCGCTTCCGCTTCTTCACAGATCGCGCGCAACTCTTCGATCGAATACTGGGTCCCGTCGATCGGGTCGGTGGCGCTGGCCACGCCGCCGCCGGCCATCACCTTGATCTGATTCGCCCCGTTGCGCACCTGCTCGCGCACCGCACGACGGACCTCGCCAACCCCATCCGCCACCGCGCCGAACAGGCCCAGGCCCGCGCAGGTGCAGTAGATTTCGCGCGCGCCCTGGGGCCGCACATCCGCATGCCCACCGGTCTGGGTGATCGGCCAGCCTGAGATGAACAGGCGCGGGCCGGTGAACAGGCCTCGCTGGACCGCTTCCTGCAGCCCGAAGTCGGCTCCGGCGGCATCGCGCACACTGGTGAAGCCGCGCATCAGCATGCCTTCCAGAATGCCCTTGGCCTGCGCGGTGATCAGCGACGGCGGTTGCGCGGCCATGCGCAGCACGTCGTGCGACACCGCAGTGACGTGCACATGTGCATCGATCAGCCCCGGCAACACGACGCGACCGCCGACGTCGATGACGTGGGCCTGCTCCAGGCTGCGTGTTTCCTGCGTGACCTCGACGATCCGCCCGCCCTCGATCACAACCGTCGACCCATCTTCCAGAGCACCGGTGGCGCTGTCGAAGACCCGCCCATTCACGATTGCGCTCAGCTGAGGCATGGTGCTTTACCTAAACCTTTGGCGGCGCCGGTGCGGGCGACATCGCGTTCGCCGAGGCCGCAGAAATGAGCGCCGGCATGGAAGGCGCGGTACCGAATCTGCAGGGTTCGATCACCACTCAGAAGGAGGCTTGCGCCAGTTCCATCACGCTGTCGGCCCCGTCGACGATCGCGTCACGCGTGGCGGTGGCCCGGTTCAGGATGTGTTCGGCGTAGAAGTGTGCGGTTGCGACCTTGGCGCGCAGAAACTCGGCGTCACCCTGCCCTGCCCGTAGCTGGTCCAACGCCACGATCATGGATCGCGCCATCTGCCAACCCGCCACCACGTTGCCGGCCAACATCAGGTAGGGCACCGAGCCCGCAAACACCGCATTCGGGCTCGCCTTGGTGTTGCCCGCAATGAAATCGATCACCTGCTCGAAAGCCTGGCGCCCGGCCGTCAGCTGCTTGAGCATGGCCCGCGCCGCGACGTGGTCGCGTCTGGCGAGTTCGGCCTGGGTGGCGGCCATCTGCGCTGCAATCGCTTTCGCGGTCCGGCCGCCATCGCGCGCCGTCTTGCGCCCCACCAGATCATTCGCCTGAATCGCCGTCGTGCCTTCATAGATCGTCAGGATGCGCGCATCGCGCAAGTACTGGGCAGCGCCGGTCTCTTCGATGAAACCCATGCCGCCATGCACCTGAACACCCAGGCTCGCCACCTCGATGCTCATCTCGGTGCTGTAGCCTTTGACGAGCGGCACCAGGAACTCGTAGAAGGCCTGGTTCTGCTTGCGGGTGTCGGCATCCGGGTCATGGTGGGCCGCGTCGAACGCCGCAGCCGCCACGAGCGCCATCGCCCTGCAACCTTCGGTGTAGGCGCGCATGGTCATCAACATGCGGCGCACGTCGGGGTGGTGAATGATGGGCCCGCTGCCCGTCAGCGAGCCGTCGACCGGCCGCGACTGAACCCGTTCCTTGGCGAACGCTGCCGCCTTCTGGTAGGCCCGCTCGGCGATCGCAATGCCCTGCACACCCACCGCATAGCGCGCCGCGTTCATCATGATGAACATGTACTCGAGGCCGCGGTTCTCCTGGCCGATCAGGTGCGCCACCGCGCCGCCGTGGTCGCCGAACTGCAGCACGGCGGTCGGGCTCGCCTTGATGCCGAGTTTGTGCTCGATGCTCACGCAGTGCGCGTCGTTGCGCGCGCCCAGGCTGCCGTCGGCATGCGTCAGGAACTTCGGGCAGATGAACAGGCTGATGCCCTTCACGCCCTCGGGTGCACCACTGACGCGCGCCAGCACCAGGTGGACGATGTTCTCGGCCATGTCGTGCTCACCATAGGTGATGAAGATCTTCGTGCCGAACAGCTTGAAGCTGCCGTCGGGCTGCGGTTCGGCGCGCGTTCTCACAAGCGCCAGATCCGAACCCGCCTGAGGCTCGGTGAGGTTCATCGTCCCGGTCCAGGTGCCTTCGATCATTTTCGGCAGGTACAGCGCCTGCTGCTCCGCGCTTCCTGCGGTCAGCAGCGCTTCGATCGCACCGTCGGTCAACAACGGGCACAGGGCAAAACTCATGTTGGCGCTGTTGATCATTTCGATGCACGCCGCCCCGATTGTTTTCGGCAGGCCTTGACCACCAAACTCGACCGGGTGCTGCAGGCCTTGCCAGCCGCCCTCGCCGAACTGACGAAACGCCTGCTTGAAACCGGGCGTCGTCGTCACCTGACCATCACGCCAGGTGGATGGATTCTTGTCTCCCTCCCAGTTCAGCGGCGCCAGCACACCCTCGTTGAAGCGCGCGCATTCTTCGAGAACCGCCTGCGCTGTTTCCAGGCCGGCGTCTTCGAAGCCGGGGATCTTCGAGATCTGCTCGAGGCCTGCGAGTTCACGCATGCAAAACAGCATGTCCTTGATCGGCGCCGTGTAGTTCATGAGTTTCCTTTCATCCAGGCTTGTCCCGAAAAGAAGCCCGCTGGCCGGCAGTTGCTGGCGAACGGGCGGCGTCTGGCTCGAGATCCGCCTTACAGAGCGCGCACCAACTCGGGAACAGCCGCGAACAGATCCGCCTCCAGGCCATAGTCGGCCACGCTGAAGATGGGCGCCTCGGCGTCCTTGTTGATCGCCACGATCACCTTGCTGTCTTTCATGCCAGCCAGGTGCTGGATGGCCCCGCTGATGCCACAGGCAATGTACAACTGAGGTGCGACGATCTTGCCGGTCTGCCCCACCTGCCAGTCGTTCGGCGCGTAACCGGCATCCACCGCCGCGCGGCTCGCGCCGAGTGCGGCGCCTAGCTTGTCGGCCAAGGGCGTCAGCACGTCGGTGAATTTTTCACTGCTGCCCATCGCGCGGCCACCCGAGACGATGATCTTGGCGGCGGTCAATTCCGGGCGGTCGTTTTTCGCGATCTCGTTGCGAATGAAGACCGACAGGCCGGAGTCTGCAACCACGGCAATCGACTCGATCGGTGCCGCACCTGCACTGGCTGCAGCCTTGTCGAAGCCTGTCGTGCGCACCGTGATGACCTTGATCGCATCGGTACTTTGCACCGTTGCAATGGCATTGCCGGCATAGATGGGCCGCTCGAAGGTGTCTGCGGCGATCACTTTGGTGACGTCGGAAATCTGCCCGACATCGAGCAGCGCGGCAACCCGTGGGGCGATGTTCTTGCCTGCCGCAGTGGCCGCGAACAGGAGGTGGCTGTAGTTCTTCGCGATCGCGACGACCTGCGCTGCAAGGTTTTCAGCCAGGCCATGGGCCAGGTGTTCGCCGTCGGCATGCAGCACCTTGGCAACACCCGCGATCTTCGCCGCCGCAGCGCACGCCGCTGCGGCGTTGCTGCCTGCCACGAGCACGTGAACCTCGGCGCCACAAGACGTCGCAGCCGTCACGGTGTTGAGCGTGGCACCCCGGATGGATTGATGGTCGTGTTCGGCAATGACAAGGGCTGCCATGATCAGATCACCTTTGCATCGTTTTTCAGTTTCGAAACCAGCGTCGCCACGTCGGGCACCTTGATGCCTGCGCTGCGTTTGGGGGGCTCGCTGACCTTGAGCGTCTTGATGCGAGGCGCGACATCAACGCCCAGATCGGCGGGCTTGAAGACCTCGAGCGTCTTCTTCTTCGCCTTCATGATGTTGGGCAGCGTCACATAGCGCGGTTCGTTCAACCGCAGGTCGGTGGTCACCACCGCCGGCAGCTTGATGCGCAGGATTTCCAGGCCGCCATCGACCTCACGCGTCACGCTGGCGTGACCGTCAGCCACTTCGACTTTCGAGGCAAACGTGGCCTGCGGCAACCTGGCCAGCGCGGCGAGCATCTGGCCGGTTTGGTTGCAGTCATCATCGATGGCTTGCTTGCCCACGATCACGAGCCCCGGCTGCTCCTTGTCCACCAATGCCTTCAGCAGCTTGGCCACGGCGAGCGGTTGAAGTTCGAGGTCGGTCTCGACAAGAATCGCGCGGTCGGCACCAATGGCCATCGCAGTGCGCAATGTTTCCTGGCACTGCAGCACGCCGCAAGACACGGCAATCACTTCCGTGGCCATGCCCTTCTCCCGCAATCGCACGGCCTCTTCAACTGCAATTTCATCGAAGGGATTCATGCTCATCTTCACGTTGGCGGTGTCCACACCGCTGCCGTCTGACTTCACGCGCACCTTGACGTTGTAGTCGACAACACGTTTCACCGCGACGAGAACCTTCATTCACTGCTCTCCTGTTGAACTGCCTTGGGACCAATTCTAGTGACCACACCACTGATATCGAACGATCGTGGTGTTTTATCTCGGTGAACCAGGCGCGCCGTTGACGCCGCGGGCGCCTTCGCACCCGAACAGGTTCGCAGCCCATCAGCTTGACGCGAATGGCGACTCCCGCGCGAAGCTCAATCACGTGCTTTCGTCGCGTCGACGCCGCGCCCGACATTGAGCGGCGCAAGAAGGAGCAACCCGACCACGAAGAATACCGCCGTCGACAGAATGGCCAGGCGGTGGTTGCCTCCGGTGAGCCAGGTCACCAGGCCATAGGTGACCGGGCCAATGATCGATGCGAGCCGGGTCGCGAACGTCCACAGGCCGTAGAACTCGGCGAGTCGGTGACGGGGCGCGAACACTCCCGCAATGGCGCGTCCGGCCGATTGGCTCGAGCCCAAGCACAGGCCGGCAATGACGGCAGCGACCCAGAACAAGGCAGGTCCCTGGGCCAGGACCGCCAAGACCGTCATCACGATCCAGCCCACCAGCGTGATCGCAAGCGCCGACTTGTGCCCCAGGCGGTCCTGGTAGGCGCCGAACCCGAAGGCGCCCAGGGCAGCTGCGATGTTCACCAAAAACACAAGCATCATCGTGTCGGTCTGCTTGAATCCAAGCACCTGCTCGGCGTACACGGCGGCCAGGGCAATCACCACCGAGATGCCCGCCTGGTAGGCGGCGCCACACGCCAGCAGCCAGCAGAAGTCGACATGCTGGCGCGCCACCTGAAGCGTCTGACGCAGCCGTGCGAGCGACTCGCGCAAGCCGCCGGCGGTAGTGCGCGCCCTTTGAGGCGACGCACGCTCGGGCAGCAGTGCAAAGGTGACGAGCGACGCGAATCCGTAAACGGCGGCTGTGATCACCATCGTGACAGGCACGTACTCCGAAGCCGGCCTTCCTTGGCCCTGCGCCCACAGCACGTAACCCAGTGACAGCCCCAGAGACAGCATGCCGCCGAAGTAGCCGAAGCTCCAACCCCAGCCTGAGACCTGGCCCATGGCTTCGCGTTTTGCCAATTCAGGCAGGAACGCCGCTGTCAAGGACTCGCCGTAAGCGTAGAAGATGTTCGACAGCACGATCGCGACGAACGCGAGGGCGATGTCCCCGGGCCCGACCCAGGACAACGCCAAGGTCGCGACGACGCACCCGATGGTGGTGAGCACCAGAAGACGCTTCTTGGCCGCCCTCAAATCGGCGAAGGCGCCAAGCGCGGGCATCGACACCATCACCACCAGGCTGGACAGGCCGAGTGCCAATGTCCAAGCCAGGGTCGCCCACGGCGCGTTGGCTGCCGCGACGCTGACGAAGTAGACGTTGAAGACCGCCGTCAACACCACCGTCGTGTAGCCCGAGTTGGCGAAGTCGTACATCGCCCAACCGAACACTTCGCGCTTGCGAACCCCGTCGTTCAGCGATTCCTGGGGAAACAGGGCCATTCGGTCTCCGTTCGTCCTGGGTTCGGTGCGGCGAATGCACGCACGCGCATGGTGCCCAGGACGGGGGTCGAACCCGTACGCCCCCTTTCGGGAAGCGGCGGATTTTAAGTCCGCTGTGTCTACCAGTTTCACCACCCGGGCGGGCGCCCGATTATCGGCTTGCGACGGCGGCATGGCCCCCGCGAAGTGCCCACGTCACGCGTTGGTCAGCCAGTAGGGTGGAGGCGCGGGCCGGAGTCGAACCGACCTACACGGATTTGCAATCCGGTGCATAACCGCTTTGCTACCGCGCCATTGATCTGCCATTGTGCGCGCAACACGCGACAGGCAGCTGACAAAAAAGGGAAGCATCAGCTTCCCTTTCTGGCAATCTGGAGCGGGAGAAGAGTCTCGAACTCTCGACCTCAACCTTGGCAAGGTTGCGCTCTACCAACTGAGCTACTCCCGCATGGCCTTCGCAATGCACCGGGGTTCATCGCGAAGGGCCGCATTATAGAGGCAAAACTCGCTGCGTCGGACAGGCCCGAAGCGGGCCGCCGTGGGTCACCCGCACGGGCCTGGGGCTCGAAGCCAGCGGCGGCGGGAACCCCCGTCACTGGCCCGGCCGCCGGGTCCATGGGAAGATGAAAAGCGCTGGCACGGGCGGTTTGGAACCCGGCCCCGTGGAGGTGGATGTTGGAAACCCCGACCTTGGTGAAAGCGGCCCTGAAGGCGCTGGAGAAGG
>JANNKS010000416.1:0-8866 GCA_031396425.1 Rhizobacter sp.
GTGTTCCACTCGATCACGTCGAACTGGATGTCGATGTGGCATTGCTTGAGCGACTGCTGCACGAACTCGTTCATCGGCAGCGGCTGCATCTGGCCCGAGCCCGACGCCGAGATCTGCACCTTCGCCTTCATCGGCTTGGCGGCGGAAAAACCGGCTTCGGCCATGAGTTTCTGCGCCGCCGCGACGTCGTACCTGATGTCGAACTTCGGGTTGCCCCACCATGGGTGGCCCGGCGGCACCGTGCCCTTGGGCACGGCCATCATGCCGCCCAGCAGCGTCTTCAGGCCTTCGCGGTCGACACACAGGTTGGCGGCGTGGCGCACGCGCTTGTCGAGCCAGGGCGAGCCTTCGGCAAAACTCAGCTGCCACGGCCACACATGCGGCTGCGCGTTGCTGTGGATCTTGAAACCACGCTGCGTGATCTGCGCCATCGTGTCCGGCGCGGGCGCTTCGATCCAGTCGACCTGGCCGCCGAGCAGCGCCGCGGTGCGCGCATTCGCTTCGGGCATCGGGATCATCACGACACGGTCGATCTTCGGCGTGCGCTTCGGGTCCCAGTAGGCCTTGTTCGCGACCATCTCCAGGCGCTCGCGCGGCACGAAGCGCGCCATCCTGAACGGGCCGCTGCCCGAGGCGTCGGCGGCGAACGCCGTCCAGGCCGCCTTGGCGCGGTCGGGTGCCGGCGTGGCGGCGGGCGTGGCGTCGAACTTGGCCTGCCAGTGTGCAGGCGAAGCGATGAACAGGTTCGTCAGGTTCAGCGGCAAGAAGGCGTCGGGCTCGCTCGTCGTGAGTTCCACCGTCAGGTCGTCGATCTTGCGGCCCGAGCGAAGCGTGGGCATGCGCGATGCCGTCACGCCGACCTGGCTGGCGTCGAAATGCGGCGCGTCCTTGTCGAGCACCTTGCGCACGTTCCAGACGATCGCATCGGCGTTCAACGCCGAGCCGTCATGGAACTTCACGCCGGGACGCAGCTTGAACACCCACTTGGTGCGGTCTTTGGCGTCCGTGCTCCAGCTTGTCGCCAGGCCGGGAATGAGCACGCTCGGGCCATCGCTCCTGGACAGGTCCCAGTGGGTGAGCGCGTCGTACATCGGGATGCCGGTGAAGCGGTTCCCCTCGAAGCCCTGGTCGGGCTGGCCGAGGGTGCGCGGGATATCGGCCGCCGTCATGGCGATGCGCAATACCTTCTCTTGCGCAGCCGCCGGGCCAGCGAGCAGCAGCGCCGCGCCGAGCAGCGCACCGAACAGGGGCGCGGCCGCGGGGCCGCGTGGATATTCGAAACGCTTCATATTGACTCCTGAGGTGGTCGTGCAAGCCGATGCGCGCAACGCGCCCAGCCATGCTGCGGCGGCTGTATGCAAGCGATATGCCAACGCCAGGCACCGCTGGGCGCCGTTTGTATGCAAAACGCACCGCAAGAATGCCTCACGACGGTGCGCGCGGCGATCCGCGAAAACCCCCGCTCAGCGGTTCCGGAAGTGCCGGACCGACTTGCGGGGTGGCAGCAACGCCTGTTCGATCTCGACCAGATGGCGCTTCATTTCCGCCGCCGCTGCCGGGCCGCTGTGTTCGAAAACCACCTGGCCCTGCGCAAGCCGCTGCAAGGCCTGGCGTGTCACTGTGCGCGACACCTCGAAACCTGTGGCGAGAGCTTCGTCGCCCAAGCGCTCGCCGGGTTGCAGGCGGCGCTCGAGTACGGCAGCGCAGATCGCGCCATGCACGCGATCGGTCGCAGTGCCCACGTCGTTCGCGCGGTGCGTGGTGATACGTTTCGTATGCAAAATACTGCGAAACGGGCGGCTCGGGCAACGGCTCGCGGCGCAATCCACAGTCACACGTTCGACCGGACTCGACGATGAAACTGCTGCTCCTGAACCCCAACACCTCGGCCGCAATGACCCAGGGCATGGCCGACTCGGCGCGCCAGGTGGCTGCTGCCGCGACCGTGGTCGTGGCGCGCCAGCCGAGCTTCGGCCCGGCATCGATCGAGAGCCATTTCGACGACGTGTTCGGCGCCGCGGGCGTCGCCGAGCAAGTGCGGCTCGCGAAAGCCGACGCGTTCGACGCGATCGTCATCGCGTGTTTCGGCGATCCGGGGCTGGACGCGGCGCGCGAGCTCACCACGGCGCCGGTGCTCGGAATCGCCGAAGCGGCGTTTCACGCCGCGTCATTCGTTGCCACCGGCTTTTCGGTGGTGACAACCATGACGCGCACCTGCGTCATGGCCGAACGCCTGGTGCAGCGCTACGGCTTTGAGCGCACCTGCCGCGGCATCCACGGCACCAACATCCCAGTGCTCGCGCTCGAGTCCTGCGGTGAGGACACGGTGGCGCAGATCGAAGCCGCGGCGCGCGACGCACTGAGCCGCGACCGCAGTGGCGCCATCGTGCTGGGTTGCGGCGGTATGGCGGCGCTGTGCACCACGTTGCAGCAGCGCCTGGGCGTGCCGGTGATCGACGGCGTGTCGGCAGCGGTCAAATTCGCCGAGGCGCTGGTTTCACTCGGCCTGAAAACAGAAAAGCGCGGCGACTATGCGACTCCCCTGCCCAAACGCTGGGCAGGCTGGGCGGCGCCGCTGGGGCAGGTGGATTGACGCCATGAAGATCACCGAACTCAAGGTTCACGTCCTGAAGTGCCCGCTGGACCAGCCGTTCGCGTTTTCGCAGGGCTGGGTGCGCCAGCGTTGCGCCACCTTGCTCGAGGTGTTCACCGACACGGGCATCAGCGGCTGGGGCGAAGCCTTCGCCCAGGGGCTGGAGCCGCCCGAGATCGCCGCCGCGGTGATCACGCATGCACTGCAACCCTTGGTCATCGGCGCCGACCCCCTCGACACCGAAGTGCTGTGGCACCGCATGTACCACCAGACGCGCGACTACGGCCGCAAGGGTTCGGTGATCGCCGCCATCAGCGCGGTTGACACCGCGCTGTGGGACATCGCCGGCAAATTCCACGGCCTGCCGATCCACAAGTTGCTCGGAGGCGCGTTCCGCGAGCGTGTGCAGCCCTACGCCACGGGCTTTTACCGCATCAGCGGCCAGGGCGAAGCACAGCGCCTCGCCGACGAGGCCTTGCGCCACCTCGACGCCGGCTTCGCGTTGATGAAGGTGAAGCTCGGGTATGGCGTCGACGACGACATCGCGTGCATGCACGCGATCGGCAAGGCACTTCAGGGCAAGGCGCTGTGCGGCGAACCGGTGCAGCTGATGGTCGACACCAACCACGCCTACGGCCGCGCCGACGCGCTGCGCCTGGGGCATGCGCTGGCCGAGTTCGACCTGCGCTGGTACGAAGAACCGGTGGTGCCGGAAGACCTGCAAGGCTATGTGGAAGTGCGTCGGAAGCTGAGCATGCCCATCGCCGGCGGCGAGAACGAACACACGCTGTATGGATTCCGCGAGTTCATCGGCGCCGGCTGCGTCGACGTGGCACAGCCCGACATCGGCTCCTGTGGCGGCATCACGGCAGGCAGGCACATCGTCGCGCTGGCGCAGGCGCACGGCGTGCAGGTGAATCCGCACGTGTGGGGCTCGGCGATTGCGCAGGCCGCCGCGCTGCAGTTCATCGCCGCCGTGCCGGTGGCGCACCATTCGCTGTTCGCGCAAGAGCCGGTGCTGGAGCACGACCGCTCGTCGCACCCGTTCCGCCAGCAGCTGATCACGCAGCCGCTGCTGATGGTGGACGGCTGGGTCGAGGTGCCCACCCGCCCGGGGCTGGGGGTGGAGGTGGACCGGTCCGTGCTGGAAGCGTTTCGAGTCTGAACCTGCGGCATGGCCTGCGAACCACACTGCACTCAGGCCGCGTACTGCTGCGCCAGCCTTGCGATCGACCGCTGCAATGCCTGCCGCAACGCGGCCGGCCGCAGCACTTCGACTTCGGTTCCCAGGCCCAGAAACTGGCGCGTTGCGTGCGGCACGGACTCGATGGGCACGGACTCGATGGGCACGGTCACCTCCGTCCACGGCGACCGGTCGGCACCTGCCTGAGCCGTCCGCGTCACCGCCTCGGCCACCGCACTGTTGAGTTCTTTCAACAACCTCAAGCCCTGCGCACTTGCACGCAGCGTGGCCGTGGCGCTGTAGATCCCGGCCTCGAACCGGCGTGTCGATGCTTGCCAGTGCCGCGCCAGGTCGAACGTCTTGGGTGGCTTGAAGGCCTTGTCCAGGGGCGTCAGCGCCAAGATGTTGGACAGCCGGTAGGTGCGCGGTGCCCGCTCGGTTTCCGGCACTGCGACCACGTACCAGACCCCGGCCTTGAGCACCAGGCCCAACGGCCGCACCACACGCTGCGTGGTGCGCTTCCAGCCGTCATAGGTCATCCGCAGTTGGCGCTGCTGCCACACCGCGCGCGCCACGGCCTGCAGGTGCGGTGGGGGCGAGGTGCTGCGATACCAGTCCACCGCATCGATGTGCAGCTTGGCATTCACGCGCGCGGCGTCGGCGCGCAGCGCCTCCGGCAAGGAAGCCAGCACCTTCAGCCGCGCCGACGACGCGGCGCTGCCCAGGCCCAGCTCCCGGGCCGCATCCGGCAGCCCGGCAAGAACCAAGGCCTGCGCCTCGGCGTCGGTCAGGCCGGTGAGCTGGGTGCTCCAGCCCGGGCGCAAATGAAAGCCCCCTTCGCGTCCGCGTTCGGCATAGACCGGCACACCGGCAGCAGACAGCTGGTCGATGTCGCGCAGCACGGTTCGCACCGAAACCTGCAACTCGGCTGCCAGCGCGGGCGCACTCAGGCGCCCGCGTGACTGCAGCAGCATGAGGATGGACAGCAGGCGGCTGGCGCGCATCGATGGGGACGTGCCTTTATACATGACAGCATTTGTCATGTTTGACGCCGTATTGTGCAGGCATCGTCACAGCACAGGGGGTCGACATGCGCACACGGTTCTGTCCATCATTCAGGGCGGGTTTGCTGGTCGCACTCATGCCGGTGGCGTTCCTGTTCCTGGGCCCGCAGGCTCATGCAGGCGAGCCCGGCCCCTTGCCCAGCGACGCGGAAGGGTTCTACTTCCTGGCGGGTGAATGGCAGGTCAAGCACCGCAAGCTCAAAGAGCCCTGGGGCGAACGCGAAGAGTGGACCCTCTCCGAAGGCACTGCCAGCTTCCGCACCCTGGTTGACGGCCTGGTCAGCGTCGAGGAACTGCGCGATGCCAAGGGCACGCCTTTCGGCGGCGCGATACGGACCTTCGACCGTGAACGCCGCGTCTGGACCGACAGCTGGGTGGGCGTGCGCGACGGCATCCTGCAGCCCGGCGTGATCGGCCGTTTCGACGGGCCGGTGGGCAGCTTCACCACCCCGGACACCTACAAGGACATGGTGATCCTGGCACGCGGCGTGTGGCGCCGCGTGTCGGCCGACGAATTCACCTGGGAGCAGTTTTTCTCGCGCGACAACGGCGCCAACTGGCTGTTGACCTGGCACATGCGCTTCCAGCGCCAGACCGCGAGCGTGCCACGATGAAGCCTTTGGGCGGACGCTGCGCCTGCGGTGCGCTCGCCTTCGATCTGGCACGGCCACCGCTGTTCGTGCACGCCTGCCACTGCACGCGCTGCCAACGTGAAACCGGCTGCGCCTTCGCGCACCACCTGATGATCGAGACGCAGCATTTGCGTCTTCGGCAGGGCCAGCCGCAGACGATCCAGGTGCCCACCGACAGCGGGCGGCGCCACTGGGTGGCGCGATGCGCCCATTGCCACACCGCCCTATGGAATGCCCACGGCAGCCGCAAGCCGCTCATCGTCTACCTGCGTGTCGGCACGCTGGACGTGCCCGCCGATTGGCCACCCCAAGCGCACATCTTCGTGAGGTCCAAGCCGGCGTGGATGGTGCTGGACCCTGCGGTGCCGCAGTTCCAGGGCCACTACGATGCGCGTCGGCTCTGGCCGGCCGAGAGTCTCGCCCGCTACGACCAGGCCAAGGAGGACAGCGCGGCCCAGCGGCGCCTGCGTCGCGCAAACCCGATCGCGAAGAAAGAGCGATAGCGTCGGTGCTGGCGGCGTTTCGCGCTTGCCTGTCGATGCGGTGTTGCAGGGCATCGACCTCTGGAGCCGGCGCGCCGAGTTGGCCATCATTCACGAAGAGCTGCCGTGGACCGACCTGCTCGCCGGCATGACGCCCGACGCCATCCTGGACCGTGACATGGTCCAGCGGGTGCAATACCTGCGCGCCAAGGGCCTGCAGCTGATCTTCATGGGCGACCTGAACGACGGTCTGGCGCGCGAGCAGGATGCGCCGCAGCTGCGTGCGCCGGGCCGCGGCATCGTCGAGCCGGCAGTGCAGCAGGTGTACCGAAGCGACCTGCTTGCGCCATCGACCTGACGCCCCGCATGCCCGCTACTGCTGCTTGGCACCTTCCGTCAGCCGGCGCCCGAGCCCGACGGCGTACGGGGCTGCTCGCGCCGCAATCATCGGGTCGGCAGACGGCTCCACGCCCTTTGGCAGGACCATCGGGTTGTAGGTGATCGTCAGGCATGGGCCCCCGCCGTCTTCCGCCACGGAGGTGACCTTCAGCAGGCCCAGATTGACCTTCTTGCGGCCTTCCGGCAGCGGCACCGTGGCGCTGTCGATCTTGTCATCGCCCTGCGCCAGTTCCAGGTTGAAGTTGAACGCGACCTTGCCGTCCTTTACGCGTTGGCGCAGGTCGTCGAACAGGAAGCTCGGGCCCTTCGCCTTGGCTTCGTCGTCCGTCAGGCCTTGCAGGCCGCCAACGGGTTCAAAGACCCACTTCCCGAACTGTTTCGTTCCGCTGCCATTGACAAAGCCAAAGGCGTGTACGCCCCAGTAATTGACGCCGCCGAAACTGGCCGGTACCGGCTGCGACGCAAAGTGCTTGCCCTGCAGCAGCACTTCCGGGTTTGCATCCGCGAACGCCTTGACCTTGGCCGCGTCAGGCATCTTGGTGGTGGGGTCGGGTTGGAGGGAAGCCAGCCGACCGAAGAACTGCTGAGGCGATGACGCACCGAACACCGGCGCCGAGATGTTGCCCATCTGCCATAGCTCGCCGTTTGGCAGGTTGAACTGCAATGCCAGGTTGCGCTGCGACTTGGCGTTGTCCGGCGCCTTCGGGTTGGCGCCGCCCACCGAGAACCGCACCAGCACCGGCACCGGTTTGCCGCTGAAGGCCGAAGCCGTGGACAAGGTGCGTGCGTCCGCCGTGCCTGTGAATTCGCCCACGGCGCAAACACCCTTGGCGCCCGAGCGCCGGAAACCCTCGAACTTGCCGAAGGTGGACTCGAACTGATTCAGGAAGGTGTTCGGGTCAACCGGCGCGGCCGCAGGCGTTTGCGCAAATGCGCTCAAAGTCAACAGGGAGGCGGCTGCAGCCACCGCGGAAAGAACCAGCTTTTTCATCGACGTAGCTCCATAGGCCAAAGGGATTACAGGAAACAACGAGCTGCCGACCCGCGCAGGGCCTTCAGCAACGCTTGAACGGGTAGTCGCGCCTGGCCAGCCAAGCTTACAGCGCGATCCGCGAAGCAGTCACTCGGCGGTACGGGCTCGGATCTTGCAGGCTCTTGCCGATCGTTCCTCGGCAAGACATGAGCTCAAAACTGGCCAGCCTGCGGGTGCTTCTGATTGACGACGGCGCGCACCGCGTGCCGTTGATCCGCGACGAACTCACGCGCCTGGGGTACGTGGTGGTGGGCGTGCTCGACTCGGCAACGCTGATCCACGACTGCGTGGTGCAGTTGTCGCCCGATGTCGTCATCGTCGACAGCGAGTCGCCCACGCGCGACACGCTGGAGCACCTGGCCACCTTGTCGGCCAGCAACCCGCGCCCGGTGGTGGTGTTTGCCGAAGACAGCCATGAAGACCCGCTGCGGCTCGCGTTGAAGGCGGGTGTCAGCGCCTACGTGGTGGACGGCCTGCACCCGCGTCGCCTGGCGCCGGTGCTGCAGGTCGCGATCGCCCGCTTCGAGCAGGACAAGGCGCTGCGCGCGCAACTCGAAGACGCGCAGTCCCAGCTCAGTTCGCGCAGGACCATCGAGCGCGCCAAGGGCATCCTGATGGAGCAGGCTGCGCTCACCGAAGAGGCGGCCCACAAACACCTTCGCAAGCTGGCCATGGACCGTGGTCAGAAGTTGGCCGACGTGGCCGAGCGAATCATCGAAGCACGCGACCTGTTGCGGCCCTCGGGCTGAGTCTGCTCGGTGGGGGGGCTCCAATGCCCTGCTGATTGCTGCAACGCACCAATTCGGCTTCATCCGACTGGGGGCCCGGGCGTCACTGCCCGGTTGTGGTGCCGGGTCGTCAGGAATTCACGCTTCTCCGGTCAGTTGGCCTGGCACGGCTCGTGCGTGCGATCAGCCAAATCCGCAAACACAACGGCGTGGATGCGGCGCAAGCAAACGGGCAATGGCGTCCGATCGCGTTCGATTCTGCGGGTCACTGCGGTCGAGCGAGGTCGAGGCGCCATTCTTCATTGGTCTTTCAAGGAGCTCAAGCCATGTCCACACACGAGGGTCTCATGAGTGAGAAACGTCGCCAGTTCATCAAGGGCACGGCGGCTGTCGCCGTCACGGCGGGCGTCCATCCGGGCGCCTGGGCTGCCGGCTCCGACGCGCCGGAGAAGAAGGAAGTGCGCATCGGCTTCATCCCGCTGACCGACTGCGCGTCGGTCGTGATGGCCTCGGTGCTGAAGTTCGACGAGAAGTACGGCATCAAGATCATCCCGACCAAGGAAGCCTCGTGGGCCGGCGTGCGCGACAAGCTCGTCAACGGCGAGCTCGATATGGCGCACGTGCTGTACGGGCTGGTCTACGGCGTGCACCTGGGCATCGGCGGGCCGAAGAAGGACATGGCCGTGCTGATGACCTTGAACCACAACGGCCAGGCGATCACGCTGTCGAAGAAGCTGGCCGACAAGGGCGCG